>LUZZ01000126.1 GCA_001603845.1 Syntrophobacterales bacterium Delta_01
GGAAAAACCGGGGCGCCGTAGGTCACCACCCGCGCGCCGCATTCCCTGATGGCGGAAGGAGTCACGTCGTCGGGATCCACCGACATGCCGCCGGTCACCAGGATCGTTTCGGCGCCCTGGCGCAGAAACGACCGGACTTCTTCCACGATCCGCCCCCGGTCGTCCGATACGAAGACCTGCCCGAGCGACATGCACCCGAATTTGCTTAGCTTGGCGCGAAGGACCGGGCCGAACTGGTCCTCGATGCGGCCGTGGTACACTTCGCTCCCGGTGGTGATGATGCCCGCCGCCAGGCTTCTGAACGGCAGCACCTCGATCAGCGGCCGGTGCCCGGCGCAGATGCGCTCGACCCGTTCGATCTTGCGCGCCTCGATGACCAGCGGGATCACGCGGGTGCCGGCGATCATCTTCCCGCGGGTAACCCGCTGGTTCCTGTGCAGGGTGGCGAACACGATGTCTTCCGCGTTGATCTCGAACAGGGCATTGGTATCTATTTTGAGCAACCCGTCGATTTCCGCCCGGAGATCCACCCGGCCCTCCCTGGGGGCCGTGAGCGCGATGTTCCGTCCCGCCGCGGCGCGGGCGATCCGCCCGGCGGCTTCGTTTTCGTGGAGAAGCCCGCTGCTTTCGTTGATGTCCCAGACGTAGATGCGCTCCTTCCCCATGTCCAGGAGCTGCTCCACGTCCTCTTCCCGGAGGATGTGGCCCTTCTTGAAAGCGGGTCCCTTGGACTGTCCCGGTACGATCCGGGTCACATCATGGCACAGCACCATACCGATGGCGTTCTGTACCGGAACCGTCTTCATCGACGTTCTCTCCTTACGAATTTTACAATTTTATCGTTACGGCAGCGTGAGACAGGGAGCTGCATCATGAAGCGCAGAGAAGGCTCCGAAGCGACGACCCCGCCCCCGCGCACCTCGATCCGCCGGAGAAGTGCAGGCCGCCGTCTTCAGACTACGGCATTATAAATGCCAACGGAGCCTTCTGTCTACGCAGACATAACGCGGAGCGAAAAATTATACCCGCGGGAGCGCCTGCCGTCTCATCTTCCGAACCGTTCGGGCCGTGGGTTTTTTCTATTTCCGGGCTCGAAGGGCCGGCGGCGTTCGGCGCTGCGCATGCTTCGACCTCCGAACAACCGCAAAAAAAGGGAGGCGCGAGGCCTCCCTTCGTTGGGTTACAGCATTTACGGCATGCAGACGCTTACTTGGTCTGGACGGTGGGGACCGACAGCCGGTTCTTGATCAGGTCGTCCACGACGGCCGGTTCGGCCAGGGTCGAAGTATCCCCGAGATTTTCCATTTCGTTGGCGGCGATTTTCCTGAGAATGCGCCGCATGATCTTGCCCGACCTCGTCTTGGGAAGCCCCGGAGCCCACTGGATGAAATCCGGTGAAGCAATGGGGCCGATCTCCTTGCGCACCCACTGGACCAGTTCCTTCTGGAGCGCGTCGGAAGGGTCCACCCCGGCCTTCAGGGTGACGAACGCGTAGATCCCCTGGCCCTTGATGTCGTGCGGCGACCCGACCACCGCGGCCTCGGCCACCGCCGCGTGGGCCACCAGGGCGCTTTCGACTTCGGCGGTCCCCAGGCGATGGCCCGAAACGTTGATCACGTCGTCCACCCGGCCCGTGATCCAGTAATAGCCGTCCTCGTCGCGGCGCGCGCCGTCACCGGTGAAATAGTAGCCCGGGTAGTTGGAAAAATAGGTCTGTTTGAAGCGTTCGTGGTCTCCGTAAACGGTTCGCAGCATTCCGGGCCACGAATCCGTCATGACCAGGTACCCGGAACCGGCGCCCTGGAGCACCGAGCCGTCCGGCTCCAGGATGGCGGGCTGTACGCCGAAAAAGGGGCGGGTCGCCGAACCGGGCTTGAGTTCCGTGGCGCCCGGCAGGGGCGTGATGAGGATGCCGCCGGTTTCCGTCTGCCACCAGGTGTCCACGATCGGGCAGCGCTGATCGCCGACCACGTTGTAATACCACATCCAGACTTCCGGGTTGATGGGCTCGCCGACGGTGCCCAGCACCCGGATGCTCTTCCGGGACGTGCGCTTCACGTGTGCTTCGCCCTGCCGCATGATGGCCCGGATGGCCGTCGGAGCGGTGTAGAAGATATTGACGTCGTGCTTGTCCACCACTTCCCAGAACCGCGACCAGTTGGGATAGTTGGGAATGCCCTCGAACATGATGGTGGTCGCCCCGTTGGCGAGGGGACCGTAAACGATGTAGCTGTGCCCGGTCACCCAACCGATATCCGCCGTACACCAGTAGATATCACCTTCGTGGTAGTCGAAAACGTACTTATGAGTTATCGCAGTATAGACCAGGTACCCGCCGGTGGTGTGCAAAACGCCCTTGGGCTTCCCGGTCGAACCCGACGTGTAGAGGATGAACAGCGGGTCTTCGGCGTCCATCTTTTCGGGGGGACAGTCCGCCGAGGCCTTGCTCATCAGCTCGTCCCAGTCGTGATCGCGCCCCGGAGTGAACGGGACATTCCCGCCGGTATGGCGGACCATGACCACGTTTTCCACCATCGGGCATTTTTCAATCGCCTGGTCCGTATTGTCCTTGAGCGGGACCTTCTTGCCGCCGCGCAGGCCCTCGTCGGCCGTGATGACCACCTTGCCGCCGCAGTCTTCGATGCGGCCGGCCAGCGAATCCGGGGAAAATCCAGCAAAGACGATCGAATGGATCACGCCTATCCTGGTGCAGGCCAGCATGGCGACGGCCAGTTGCGGGATCATCGGGAGGTAAATAGTGACTCTGTCGCCTTTTTTGAGGCCGAAAGATTTTAAAATGTTTGCAAATTTACAGACGTCCCGGTGAAGTTCCCGATAGGTGATCTTTTTGCTGACCGACGGATCGTCGCCCTCCCAGATGATGGCGACCTGGTCGCCGCGCTTCGCCAGGTGCCGGTCCAGACAGTTGTAGCTGACATTGAGCTTGCCGTCTACGAACCATTTGACGCGGATGTCCCCTGAGAAGCCTCCATTCTTCACTTCGCTCCACTGCTCAAACCAATCGATGCACTTGGCCTGTTCGCCCCAGAATCCCTCGGGGTCTTTGACGGACCGTTCGTACATCTCCAGATAGGTTTGATTGTTGCAATGCGCCTTTTTTGCCCAGCTTTCTTGGACAGGAATCTTGTTGGACATGAAACCTCCTGCTGTAACTTTAGTGTTAAGGGTTACGGCTGTGTCCTGCTCGGCGAAAAGAAGAAGAGATGGGTCGTTAATTCAGAGATGTCGGGAGAGTGTTTCGCTAAACTAGCGCGGACCGATTGGTATTGTTTGGCCTTAATAGCAATCGATAGGAATATTGTCAATAATATCACTTTTTTTCACGAGCAAAATTCTCAATCGGACCGATATCCTCCCTGAAACAATGCTCCTCACGACCAGGGCATAGCAAAAACCGGCCACACTAAGCCGAACCGGACAGTATAGAACAGGACTGTGTTGCCATGACGATTACAATGGCCCGCGAAGTCAAACGGGACGGACCTGGCAGGAAGGGCAAGCGGTGAGAAGCTGTCCTTGCAAAGAGCCGGCCCGGGGAAATGCAACCCGCTCGTCAGCCGGCGGTTTGGGCCATACGACCCGGACTTATAAACAGTAGTGAGTATGCAGCCGGATTCATGACGCTCTGTATACTCCACACGCCACGACGACTGCAAGCAACAAAAAAGTACCGCGGCGGGATTTGCGGGCGGCGGCCTTTTATACAAAGCTACCTTCAAAATAGAATTTTTCAAGGTGAATTGGTATTACTTGTTTACCCCGGCCATTCCTTCCTCCGTATAGCGTTCGCCCAGGATGGTCCCGGGCGCGAAGGCTTCTTCCAGGGCACTCATCTCGTCGGCCGAGAGTTCCACATCCACGGCGCGGATATTTTCGTCGAGGTATTTTTGCCGCCGTGTGCCGGGAATGGGCACGATGTCCCCGCCCCGGGCCAGCAGCCAGGCGAGCGCCACCTGCGAAGGCTTGATCCCCTTTTCGGCCGCCAGGCGGAACAGCGTCCGGGTGCGCGCTATATTGGCGTCGAAATTCTGTTCGGAAAATCGCGGGAAAAATTGCCGCACGTCCCCTTGTCCGGCAAAAACGGCCTTGTCGAGCGCTCCGGTGAGAGCGCCCCGTCCCAGGGGGCTGTAGGCCACAAACCCGATGCCCAGCTCCCGCATGACGGGCAGAATCGACGTTTCCACGTCCCGCGTCCAAAGCGAATATTCGGACTGGACCGCCGTGACGGGATGGACGGCGTGGGCCCGTCTCAGGGTCTGCTCCCCCGGCTCGGAAAGGCCGATGTAGCGCACCTTGCCCTCTTTGACCAGTTCGGCCATGGCCCCCACCGTGTCCTCGATGGGCACAGTCTCGTCGATCCTGTGCACGTAGTAGAGATCGATCGTCTCCCGCCCGAGTCGTTTGAGGCTCGCCTCGGCGGCCTGCCGGACGTATTCCGGCCGGCCGCAGATGGTGCGCCGGTACTCACCCGGCACCCGGACGATGCCGAACTTGGTGGCCACGAAAACCTCTCCGCGCCAGCCTTTCAGCGTCTCCCCGATCAGTTCCTCGTTATGCCCGGACCCATATTGGTCCGAAGTATCCAGCATGGTGACGCCCTGGTCGAGGGCGGAAAGGATGACCGCCCTGGACGCCGCGTCGTCCGACGGGCCGTAAAACTCGCTCATGCCCATGCAGCCGAGCCCCAGCGCCGAAACACGGGGGCCGTTCCGCCCCAGCCTGCGTTTTTGCATGTCCGTCTCCCCTTTTGTCAGCCGGCGCACATCTGTTCCAGCACCTTCATGATGGCGCAAACGTCCAGGTCGCCCCATTTCTTGAACACTCCCGTGCTGTAGAGCTGGAACAGCGTCTGCCCCACCGGGATGGGAGCGCCGATTTCATAGGCCGTATCCACCAGGAATTTCAGATCCTTGGTGGCGTGCTTCAGCGGGAAATTGGGATCGTAGCAATCGCTGGAAAGCGCTTTGCATTTCATCTGGAAAATCGGACACCCGAGCGGTCCGTTCAGGATCACTTCCAGCAGTGCTTCCCGTGACAGTCCGCCCACTTTGCCGAAGTTGAGCGTTTCCGAAAGCCCCTCGATCATGAGGGTCAGGAGCAGGTTGTTGGCCATTTTCATCATGGAGCCCTGCCCGGCTTCGCCGCAGTACACCACCTGGTTGCCGACGGTTTTGAACAGCGGGTCGAGCGCCTCCACCTTTTCGCGCTGGCCTCCGGCCAGGATGAGCAGGGTGGCGTCCTCGGCCGGCTTTTTGGAACCCGACACGGGGGCGTCGATGAAGGTAACGCCCGTCGCGGCCAGTTTCTGCCCCAGTTCCTTGGAATATTTCGGCGAAACGGTGCTCATGTTGATGAACACCTTGTCCGGGCCGAACGCCCCGGCGGCGCCCTCATCACCCCACAGCAGGTGATCGATGGCTTCCGGGCCGGTGAGCATGGCCATGACGATATCGGAATCCTGCGCCAGGGCCCGGGGGCTGGGGGCCGTCTTCGCTCCCAGCGCTTCCAGGGCCGACGTGTCTTTCGGGGTCCTGTTGTAGACCTGCAGCGGATAGCCGGCCCTGGCGATGTTGAGCGCCATGGCCCGCCCCATGATACCCAGCCCGATAAATCCGATTTTTTCCTTCAACGCTGTGCCTCCGTTGCTTCCTCCATGCCGTACATGCCCCGGCGGGCGGCGCCCTGCGTCATTTTTTCCGATATACGGGCAGCGATATAATGAACGTCGATCCCGCACCGAGCCGGCTCCTGGCCGTGATGGCCCCGCCATGTATTTCCAGGATTTTCCGGCAGATCGCCAGGCCGATCCCGCTTCCCTCGTACCTGGATCGTGCATGCAGTCTCTGAAACGGGATAAAGATCTTGTCCAGAAAAGCCTCGTCGAAACCTATCCCGTTGTCTTCCACGTAAACCGCATACCGCCCGTCGTCGTCGGACTCGCCGTGGATACGGATCCGGGGCCTGTCCCGGCCCGTGAACTTGAGGGCGTTGCCGATCAGATTGGAAAATACGTCGAACATTTGAACGGGATCAGCTTCGAGCGGCCGGAGCTTTTCCACTTCGAAGACCGCCTGCTGCCGTTCTATCTCGTCCTGGTAGGCCGCGATCACGTTGTCGATCAGGCCGTTGAGATCGACCTGCGTGAAATCCCCGGTTCGCGAACTGACCATGGAATATTTCAAAATGTCGCTGTGCAGGGAACTGGCCCTGCGGGCCAGCATCTGGATGCGGTCCACGTTGTAGCGGTCCTCGGCGCTCAGGGAGTCGCGGCACTTGGATGCCAGCCGGTCCCCGAAGGTGATCAACTGGCGGAGCGGTTCCTGCAGGTCGTGGGCCGCGATGTGGTTGAAGTCCGAAAGGTCCCGGTTGACCTTTTCGAGTTCCGCGGTGCGCTCCCGGACCCGCATTTCGAGTTCGTCGCGCGCCCGGTAGATTTCCTCCCGCGCCAGCCGCTTTTCGGTCACGTCGCGAAAAACCAGCACCACGCCGATCAGTTCCCCTTCGCTGTTTCGGATGGGAGCGGCGCTGTCTTCGATGGGGATCCTGCGGCCGTCCCGGGACAGGAGCGCCGTATCGTTGGCAAGAAGGCGCGGCTCGCCGCTGTTCAGCACGATGTGCACGATGTCCTCGGCGGGCTCGCTGGTTTTTTCGTTGATTATCTTGAAGATATTCCGGATGGGCTGCCCCGAGGCTTCCTCCGGCCCCCAGCCGGTAAGCGCCACGGCAATGGGGTTCAGGAAGGTGATCCGTCCGTCGGTATCCGCGGTCATCACGGCGTCGCCGATGCTGTTCAGCGTGACCCGCAGCCATTCGCGGCTGACGCGCAACGCCTCCTCGACCTGCTTGCGTTCGGCGATTTCGGCCGTCAGGTCCGCATTTGCCCGCAGCAGTTCCTGCGTATAGTGCTTGATCCGCTCGCGGGCTTCACTCAGGCTGCAGACCATGGAGTTGAACGACTCGGAAAACTCCCCCATGAAGTCCACCCGCTGGCTGAAATCGCCCCGGGCGATCATCCGGGTCTGCCAGGTAAGGTGGCGAAGGCTTCCCTGCACGGCCTTGAAGCTTCCGGCCATCACGCCCCTGGCTTTGAGCGACGGGGAAAGATCCCCCTTGGATACGGCGAGCGCAAAACCCTGGACGGCCAGCATATCGGCGAGCAGCGCGGAAAGCCTGGCCTCGTAGCCCGGCGGAAGAGGCGAAGAAGGCGGGCAGCCCCGCAGCCATACGTCTTCGATGGCCTGAAGAACGGCTTCCGTTTCGCCGCACTCCGGAGCGAAGGCCGGGCGCGCGACGCCGGCTTGCCCCAGCGCCTCGGCAACCTCCTTCGCAAAAGCCCCGTGAGCTTCCGGAGTATCGAATTCTATCGCCGCATCAAGCAGCTCCCGCAGCCTGAGCAGACTGGCCTTGTCCATTGCCGGATATTCCCGTTTTCCGCTCCCCTGAAGGAGTAAAATCGCCTACCCGATTGCATCGACCGTGAAACGGCACGTGCGATCGCCGGTACACCAGCAATCCACTTCCTTGACCTTGAATTTTACACCCGTAAACGATTCCATCAAGCCGGCAATGAACCCCTCGTCGTAGACGCAAATCTCGTAGTCCAGTTCCGGGAGGCCCGAACAATCCAGGTCCTCGGAAACCGTGAAAACGAACGACCCCTTTTCCGGCTCCGCCTTTTCCACCCGGAAGATCCCGATCCCCAGTTCCTTGAGAAGGCTTTGGAGCTGCTTGACGAAATTATCGAGGCCGGTGACCGGGCCGACCACGTGCTGATAAAACTGCGCGCCGGCCAGCTTGCCCGCCTCGTAGAAAAGCCGGTCCGTCTTTTCGGTTCCCAGCTCCCGTTCCATGATATCCCGGAAGCAGAACTGCATCAGGCGATAGACTTCCAGGCGCGTCACGGGGCCGAGGTTGGGCCGTCCCCGGTCGAGGTCGCCGATCAGGTCCCATGAAAAAACGTACTTGCGCTGGGGCGATTCCATTCCTGTCTCCCTGCTCTTATTTCACGTGGACTCTCAAAATGTCTTGTGCAGCTTGGTGGTAATGATTCTAACCGAACGGGCACCGTATCGCCAGAGCAAACCGCCCGGCGAAACGCTCTTCCCCGTGTATACACGCCCGACGGCCCGCCGCCCCCGCTTTCCGGTAATAATGTTACGGGCGATGGCTGCAGAGGTCGGTTATCGGCATTTCCTATAGAGAGATTCTATTTGACAAATAGGAACCGTTCGGTTAACTGTTCCGCGTGTCGGTAATTCCCCCCAAGGAGTCCCTATCATGTACCGATTTTTCGGCTATGGCTGAAGCAGCGCTCTTGATCCTGCCCGTGTTGGCAGGTGGAGGACAAAGTCGAAAAATTGTGTCTTTTCCGGCTCTTCTCCGTCCATATAAGTTGATTCCACCAAATCTTTTCGACGGTGCCGGTGCCCTTCGGGCCAGGCGGCCGTCCAAGAGAACCTGACCGCTTTCAGGTCCGATCATCAGCGTTGCTCGTAAATTGAATTCCCGGGCTGTTTCCGCATCTTGCGGGGAGACAGTGAAACCCCGACTTTGCGGAAGCGGCCGGAAAGCTGCCCGGCCTGCCCCGGCAGCTACGGATGGCGGTACGCTTAGGTTCATGCGACTGGGTACACCGGCTCGAGCCGGGGCTGGTTCGACGTTCTGTCCAGCCGACTCATCCAGACTGACGACTCGTATTGGAACGGACGCAAGCAGAATCGGATACGGATACGATGAACGCGAACGAAAAGAAAACAGGCGCGGTAATGGTTGTGGGCGCGGGGGTGACCGGCATGCAGGCATCCCTGGACCTGGCAGGTTCCGGATACTACGTCCACCTGATCGATAAATCGCCCGCCATCGGCGGCATCATGGCACAGTTGGATAAGACCTTTCCGACAAACGACTGCGCCATGTGCATCATCTCTCCCAAGCTGGTGGAGGTGGGCCGGCACCCCAACATCCACATCATGCCGGGCACCGAGGTGGAATCGCTGGAAGGCGAGGCCGGCAGTTTCCGGGCCGTGGTGAAAAGCCAGCCCCGATACATCGACCTCACGAAGTGCACCGCGTGCGGCCAGTGCCGCCAGGTGTGCCCGTCCTCGGCCATCAACGAATTCAACCAGAATATCGACAACCGCGAAGCCATCTACATGCGGTATCCCCAGGCGATACCGCGGGGCTATCTCATCGACCGCAACGTGTGTCTGGGCTGCGGGCTGTGTGAGACGGTCTGCCTGGCCAAGGCGGTGTTGTACGACGACGTGCCCCGCAGGACCGAACTGGAAGTGGGGGCGGTCATCCTGGCGGCCGGAAACGAGGTGTTCGACCCCTCGAACATGGACACCTACAACTACGGCAAGCACCCCAACATCGTCACCAGCCTGGAATTCGAGCGCATTCTGAGCGCCTCCGGCCCGTACCGGGGCCACCTCATGCGCCCCTACGACCGCGAAGAGCCGGCGAAGATCGCCTGGCTGCAGTGCGTGGGCTCCCGCGACATCAACCACTGCGACAATTCGTACTGTTCGGGCGTGTGCTGCATGTATTCCATCAAGGAAGCGGTCATCGCCATGGAACACGCACGGGGAGACCTGGACACGGCGATCTTCTACATGGACATGCGCACGTACGGAAAGGATTTCGAGCACTTCTACAACCGCGCCAAGGACGAGCACGGGGTGCGGTTCATCCGGTCGCGCATCCATTCGGTCACGCCCGTTGAAAACGGCGACCTCGAAATTTCCTACATCGGCGACAGCGGCGCGGTGAAGACGGAAATCTTCAACATGGTGGTCCTGTCCGTGGGCTTCGAAGTGGGACGGGAGACACGGGAACTCGCCGAACGCCTCGACGTGCGCCTGAACGAAAACCGGTTCGCCGAGACCGGCAGCTTCACTCCGGTCGAGACCTCCCGCAGGGGCGTCTACGTTTGCGGCCCCCTCCAGAGCCCCAAAGACATCCCCCAGTCGGTCATGGAAGCTTCGGCCGCCGCCGCGGTGTCCGCCAGTCTGCTCAGTAACGTGCGCTGGACCCTGGCCAAGGTCGAGGAAAAACCGGCCGAAATCGACGTGCACAACGAGCGGCCACGGATTGGGATCTTCATCTGCCAGTGCGGCATCAACATCGGCGGCGTGGTGAACGTCCCGGAGGTGCGCGAGTACGCCAAGACCCTGCCCTTCGTGGCCTACGCCGAAGACAATCTCTATACCTGCTCGCAGGACACCCAGGACAAGATAGCCAAGGTAATCGAAGAGAAAAAGCTCAACCGGGTGATCGTTGCGGCCTGTACCCCCAGCACCCACGAACCGCTTTTCCGCGAAACCCTGGTGGGAGCGGGGCTCAACAAGTACCTGTTTGAAATGGCCAACATCCGCAACCACGATTCGTGGGTCCACCAGGCGCACCCGGAGGAAGCCACCCAAAAGGCCAAGGACCTGGTGCGCATGGCCGCGGCCAAGGCGGCGCTGCTCGAACCCCTGCCGGAACCGTCGCTGGGGGTCACCCAGAAAGCGCTGGTGATCGGCGGCGGCGTGTCCGGCATGGTGGCGGCCAAGGCCATCGCCGACCAGGGCTATCCCGTGCACCTGGTCGAAAGGTCCGACCGGCTGGGCGGCCAGGCGCTGGGCCTCTACAAGACGTGGCGCGGTGAAAGCATCGGGGCCTACGTGGACTCCATTTCCTCGGAGGTCCTGAACCATCCGCTGATCACCGTGCACCTGTCCAGCCGGGTGGAAAACGTAGAAGGGTTCGTGGGCAACTTCAAATCCACGATCCGCAACGGCGGCGAACCTCAGGTCGTCGACCACGGGGTGGCGGTCATCGCCACGGGCGCCCGGGAATGGAAACCGGAAACCTACGGTTACGGACGGCATCCGGCCGTCATGACCCACCAGGAACTGGACCGGCGTTTCGCGGCAAAAGATCCCACCCTCAAAAACATCCGCACGGCCGCCTTCGTGCAGTGCGTGGGATCGAGAGAACCGGAGCGGCCCTACTGCAGCCGGGTATGCTGCACCCACTCCGTGGAAAGCGCGCTGGAAATCAAGCGAATCAATCCGGACGCCGGCGTCTTCATTCTGTACCGGGACATGAGAACGTACGGCGAAAGGGAAACGCTCTACCTGGAAGCCAGGAAAGCGGGCGTGATCTTCGCGCGCTACTCCCCGGAAAATCCGCCCCGGGTCGAAACCGAAAACGGCGCTCTGAAGCTCACGTTCCACGACGCCGTGCTGGAGCGCGACGTTTCGATTTCGCCCGATCTCGTCACCCTGGCAACCGCCATCGTGCCCAACGAGACCAAGGCGCTGGCGCAGTTTTTCAAGATCCCGGTCAATGCGGAAGGTTTTTTCGTGGAGGCTCACGCCAAGCTTCGGCCCGTGGACTTCGCAACCGACGGCGTCTTCCTGTGCGGCCTCGCCCACTATCCGAAGGCGATAGACGAAAGCATCGCCCAAGCACAGGCCGCGGCCTCCCGGGCGGCGCTTCTCCTGGCGCGCGACAGCATCCAGTTCAGCGGCACCGTGGCCTCGACCCAGCCCCAGCTTTGCAGTGCCTGCGGAACCTGCGTGAGTATCTGTCCCTACTCCGCCCCCGGCTGGAATGAAAAAACCGGGAAGGCGGAAATCAACCCAGCCCTGTGCAAGGGATGCGGGCTGTGCGCCGCGTCGTGCCGGTCCGGAGCCATCCGGCTCCAGGGCTTCGACGACGCCCAGCTCTTCTCCATGATTGCGAATCTTTAACCGTGGAAGCTCTGCCTCCTGTTGAACGGCCCCATACGACACCATTCGGTGGAGTGAGTGCAAGGCATTAGAGGTGACGATGAGTTCTATCAGGATTCTGATCGACGATCGCGAGTTTGAGGCCAAGCCGGCCCAAACCATCATGGAAGCGGCAGACGAGGCCGGGATCGCCATCCCCCGGCTGTGCAACCATCCTTCTCTCAAACCCAGCGGCTCCTGCCGCCTGTGCGCCGTTGAAATAGTCGGCTACCGGGGGCTGCCGGCGGCCTGCACCACCCCCGTGGAAGACGGCATGCGGGTGCGAACGGCCAGCCCCAAAGTCCTGGATTTCCGCCGCGAGACGCTGCGGCTGATCCTCCAGGACCACCCCCGGGAATGCTTGGGGTGCCCGCGCAACGGGACCTGCGAACTCCAGCAGCTCGCGGCCTCGGTGGGCATCGATTTTCCCTACGTTCCGGCCCCGCACAACCGCCCGCCCCTGGAAGCAGGGGGCGCCTACTTCGAGCGGGACTACAGCCTGTGCGTGCGATGCGGCCGGTGCGTGCGCGTATGCCATGAGGTGCGAGGCGCCAAGGCAATCGTTTTCCGGGAAAAGAACGGACGCCAGGAAGTGGGAACGCCCTTTGACCGCTCTCTCGCGGAAGCGGGCTGTGAATTTTGCGGCGCCTGCGTGGACGTGTGCCCGGTGGGGGCGCTTCGGGAAATCCCCGGCGCCGCCCAGGCCGAAGGCCGCGCGCGGATGTTTGAAGTGTGCGAAAATCTTACCGATATCATCATGACCCTCTACCGCAGGGAACTCCCCCTGGCTTCGAAGACCTCCGTGTGCCCGGTGTGCACGGCGGGCTGCAGCCTGGATTTCGAGACGGCGGGCGAGGGCGAACTCGTCCGGGTGCGCCCGGCCCTCGATGCGGACGGCGCCCGCGCCCAGGCCTGCGTCCAGGGACGATTTCTCCTCAAGGGCCATCTCCTGCGGCCGGACCGCATCCGGAAGCCCGCGGTCCGGGAAGGGGCGAATTTTACCGAAACAAGCTGGGAAAACGCCCTGGAACTAGCCGCGCAACAATTTAAAAGTTTCGCTCCGGGCGAGGTCGCGGTGCTGACCAATGCGCGCCTGGGCTCCGAAGATCTTTACCTGCTCCACAAATTCGCCCGCGACGCGCTCAAAACAAACCTGGTGGGGTGTACCGATTCCTGCGGAGACTGCCTTGACGGCGCCACGGGCGTTGCCGGCGACTTCGGCGCATTGAAAAAAGCGGACTGCGTCCTGGCCCTGGGCTTTAATCCCCCGGCAACCCACCCCATCGCCGGAGTCCGCTTGCGTGAAGCGGTGATGAACGGGACGAAACTGGTGGCGGCCGGCCCCTGCGAAACCGCCCCGTCGCGCTACGCGGACGTTCATCTCCGGTGCTATCCGGGCACGGAATCCGTGCTGGTCTGGGGGCTCGCGCGTCTGCTGCTCGATTCCGGCCGGGCGGAGCCCGAACTTGCCCGAGAGCGCAGCCGGGAGCTGGAATCGCTGGGGGAAAGCCTCGCGGCATACGATCCGCAAAACGTCTCCGCCGTCACCGGCGTGTCCGAATCCGACCTCACCGAAGCCGCCTGCCTCATCGGCAACGCAAAGGTCTTCGATATCGTCTACGGCAGGGGCCTGTCCGCCTCTTCGACGCACGCCGAAACCCTGCGGGCCGCGCACGCTCTGGCGCGGATCAGGGGAAACGCTTCCGACGGGGAAAGCCCGGTGCTTTCCGCTTTGGGCCGCGGCAACTTTTGGAGCGAGAAGGCCCTGCAGGATGCTTTCGGCCCGGCCGCGCGAAAAGACGTCTTCGACGCGCTGGCTTCGGGCAGGGTCAAGGCCCTCTTCCTGGCCTCGGAAAGCGTGGAAGACGATGCGCCCGGCTCCCTTTCGCCGTGGCTCGCCAAGCTGGATTTCGCTCTCATCCAGGACGTGGCGATGCCCCGGGAACCGGTTCTGAGCACCCTTCCCTCCGCATGCGCCCTGCTGCCCCTGTCTTCGATCCTGGAACAGGGGGGCACCTTCACGTGCGGCGGGGAGAAGCTCCGTCGCATCGAACCCGTCATGCCCGCCCCCGGCGAAGCCAAACCGCTGCGGTGGGTGGTGGGAGAACTCGCCCGGAGGATGAATATTTCCGGTTTCGACTACCCGACCTCCGAATCGGTGTTGGACGAGATGCGCACCCGTGTTCCCTTTTACGCCGAATCGAAGCCGTCCGCCCCCGTCGAACCCCTTCCCTGGACGGACCTGGGACCCGCGCCGCTCGAAGCCCCGCGGGAGGATTTGCCGGACAAGGAGTTCCCCTTCGCCCTCCTTGCTAAGGACCGGCTGGGGCCCTACTTCCTGGGACCGTTTCTGCCCGTGGAGACGGCGGCCCTGTTCAACGGGTCGGCGCAGGTGGAGATGAACCCGGCGGATGCGTTTTCCATGGGGTTCGCTCCCGGCGACGCCGTCCGGGTGGTGACGCGCGAAGGCGAGTTCGAAGGCACGCTTGGCATGAATCATTTCCTGGCGTCCAAAATGGTTGCCGTCCCCACATCCTCCCTCCGGGCGGACTTTGCGAACGGCGAATGTGCGGTTGCCGCCGCCAGGATTGAAAAGAGGTAACGATCATGTTCCCGATTATCGCACACGAAGAACTGGTCCCGCAGGTCCACCGGATCAGGATCGAGGCCCCGGCGGTCGCCGCCAAGGCCCAACCCGGCCAGTTCGTCATCCTGATTATCGATGAAAAAGGCGAACGGCTTCCCTTCACCATCAGCGGATGGGACGCCGACGCCGGAACGGTTGATTTTGTGTATATCGAAGTCGGCAGGAGCACCCGGCAACTGGCGTCCCTCAAGGCGGGAGACCAGGCGGCCCACCTGGTCGGCCCCCTGGGCAGACCGGCGCACGTCGATCATTTCGGACACGTGGTGGCCGTGGCCAGCGGGTACGGCATCGCCGCCATCGTGCCCATCCTCCGGGCACTCAAAGAAAAAGGAAACTCCGTTACCACCATCCTCCAGGCGCCGGACCGGCCGCGCATTTTCGGGCAGGCCGACCTGGAGGCGGTGAGCGACAGGCTGGTCCTGGCCACCGGCGAAAACGGCGACGGCATGGCCTCCAGCGCCACCCGGCCCCTGCGCAAGCTGCTGGCCGACCATCACCGCAACCCCGTCGACCGCCTGGTGGTCATGGGGTCCATGTGTCTCATGCGTATCATCAGCGAAATGACCCGCCCGTACGGCATCAAGACCATGGTGCATCTCACCCCGCTGATGGTGGACGGCACGGGGATGTGCGGGGCCTGCCGGCTGAGCGTCCAGGGGAACAACCGGTTTGCCTGCGTACACGGCCCCGAATTCGACGGCCACGAAGTGGACGGATGGGACGTTCTCATGGCGCGGCGCTGCACGTACGCCGACGAGAGCATTCTGCAGCAGGGCTTTCAATGCCGCGGCTGTTCCCAGTGGTAGCATAAAGGAGTACCGATCATGTCCGAGACGAAAGACCCCCGGCCGCCCGGGGAGGAATCCGGCCCCCGAAAGGCCAAGATGAACCTCAACCGCCTGGAGATGCCCAAGCAGGCCCCCGAGGTGAGGCGAAACAATTTCGACGAGGTGGCGACGGGTTACACCTATGAAATGGCCATGGAAGAGGCCTCGCGCTGCATCCAGTGCAAGAAGCGCAACTGCCAGCAGGGGTGTCCCGTCAATATCGATATTCCGGATTTCATCCGGCTGCTCCAGCAAAAAGACATTCCGGGCGCATCGCGCATCCTCAAGGCCAAGACCTCGCTTCCGGGCATCTGCGGCCGCGTGTGCCCCCAGGAATTGCAGTGCGAAAACTCCTGCACCCTGAACAAGAAGGGCGCCCCCGTCGCCATCGGGCGCCTGGAGCGCTTCATCGCGGACTGGGAGCGCACCCAGGGCACGGTTTCCACGCCCGAGATCGCCCCTTCGACCGGAAAGCGCGTGGCCGTGGTGGGAAGCGGCCCTTCCGGGCTCACCGTCGCCTCGGACCTGGCCATCCGGGGGCACGAGGTGACCATGTTCGAAGCCCTGCACGTGGCGGGCGGAGTCTTGATGTACGGCATCCCCGAATTCCGGCTCCCCAAGGGGATCGTCCAGCGGGAGGTCCGGTACGTTGCGTCGCTCGGAGTGGATATACGCCTGGATACGGTGATCGGCATCAACTACAGCCTCGACGAACTGCTCAACACGCGCTACCACGCCGTCTATCTCGCAACAGGAGCGGGACTTCCCATGTTCCTCCGCGTACCGGGCGAAAACCTCAACATGGTGTACTCGGCCAACGAGTTCCTGACCCGCACCAACCTGATGAAGGCTTACCTGTACCCGGACACCGCCACGCCGGTGAAGATGGGAAAGCGGGTGGCGGTCATCGGCGGCGGCAACGTGGCCATGGACTCCGCCCGGTGCGCCGTGCGGCTGGGCGCGCGCGAGGTATACGTCATCTACCGGCGCACCCGCGCGGAAATGCCCGCCCGCCTGGAAGAAGTGGAAAACGCAGAAGAGGAAGGCATCCAATTTCATTTTCTGTGCAGCCCCACCGCGTTCATCAGCGACGGCCGCAACAACGTGGCCGCCATGGAGCTGCTCCGGATGCGCCTGGGCGAACCGGACGCGAGCGGGCGCAGGCGCCCCGTTCCCATTCCGGGAAGCGAATACGCCATGGACATCGACACCGCGGTGATTTCCCTGGGCACGTCCCCCAACCCGCTGATCTCCTCTACCACGCCCGACCTGGAAACTTCGCGCCGGGGGACCGTGATAACCGACGAACAGGGGAAAACCTCCAAGGCGCGCGTGTGGGCCGGGGGGGATATCGTCTCCGGAGGCGCCACGGTCATTAGCGCCATGGGCGAAGGCCGCCGCGCGGCGTCCGCCATTCACGAATATTTGAGCCAGTAGAAAAAGGTGAGATTATGTCGGAGCCCTCAGGAAATCTGATAGGTTCGGTAATGGTTGTGGGAGGAGGAATTGCCGGGGTGCAGGCGTCCCTGGACCTCGCCGATTCCGGCTTTTACGTGTACCTGGTCGAAAAGAGCGAAGCGATCGGCGGCGTGATGAGCGCCCTGGACAAGACCTTTCCGACCAACGACTGTTCGATGTGTATCCTTTCGCCCAAGCTGGTCGAGTGCGGGAGGCACCCCAACATCAAGATCCTCACGATGGCCGACGTGCTGACGGTGGACGGGGAAGCGGGCAACTTCACCGTCCACATCCACCAGAGGGCCCGCTACGTCGACATGAGCAAGTGCATCGCCTGCGGGTTGTGCGCCGAAAAATGTCCCCGCAAGGTCCCGGACGAGTACAACTGCGGCCTGAGCATGCGCAAGGCCGCCTACGTCAAGTATCCCCAGGCCGTCCCCCTCAAGTACGCGATCGATAAAGACCACTGCATCTATTTTGAAAAGGGCAAATGCCGGGCCTGTGAAAAATTCTGCCCCGCCGGCGCGATAAATTTCGACGACAAGGACGCCGACATCAGCCTGAATGTGGGGAGCATCATCCTGGCGCCCGGGTTCAAGGCCTTCGATCCGGGGGTCCTGGACACGTACAATTACACGCAGTGCGCCAACGTCATCACCTCCATGGAATTCGAGCGGATCCTCTCGCCATCCGGCCCCAGCAAGGGGCACCTGAGCCGGCCCTCCGACCAGGCGGAGCCCAGGCGCATCGCGTGGCTCCAGTGCGTGGGTTCCCGCGACGTCGCCCACTGCAACAACGGGTACTGTTCGGCGGTGTGCTGCATGTACGCCATCAAGGAAGCGGTCATCGCCAGGGAGCACAGCGGCGGGGAGCTGGATACCACCCTGTTCTACATGGATATCAGGACCTCCGGGAAAGACTTCGAAAAATACTACATCCGCGCGCAGGAAGAATACGGCGTGCGGTTCGTACGCTCCCGCATCCATTCCGTCGAACCGGTGCCGGGAACGGACGACCTGAGCGTTTGCTACACGTCGGAAGACGGCACGCAGCAGGAGGAGGTGTTCGACCTGGTGGTGCTTTCCGTGGGGCTGGAGGCCCCGCCCGACGTCGTGGAAATGGCCGGCCGGCTGGGCGTCGAATTGAACGAGGGGCGTTTCGCCGCCACTTCGCCGTTTGACCCCGTCGCGGTTTCCAGGCCGGGGATATTCGTCTGCGGCGCGTTTCAGGGCCCCAAGGACATCCCGGAATCGGTCATGGAAGCCTCGGCCGCTGCCGCCGATACCGCGGCCCTGCTCGCGGGGGCGCGGGGCAGCGTCACTATAAAGCCCAAACAGCCGCCGCTGATGGACCAGACGGGCATGGAGACCCCCCGCATCGGGGTTTTCGTGTGCCATTGCGGGATCAACATCGGGTCGGTGGTGAACGTTCCCGCCGTGCGGGAATACGCCAAGGGCCTCCCCGGCGTGGCTTACGTCGAGGAAAGCCTTTTCACCTGCTCGCAGGATACCCAGGACAGGATGAAGGAGGCCATCCGGGAAAACAAGCTCAACCGCATCGTCGTCGCCTCCTGCTCGCCCCGCACCCACGAACCGCTGTTCCAGCAGACTATCCGCGAGGCGGGACTCAACAAGTATCTTTTTGAACTGGCCAACATCCGCGACCAGGATTCCTGGGTCCACCAGGACTACCCGGAAGCCGCGACCGCCAAGGCCAAGGACCTGGTGAGGATGGCCGTGGCCAAGGTGAGCCTCCAGCAGCCCCTGGAAGAAATCCACCTGGACGTCACCCGGAGCGGGCTGGTGATCGGCGGAGGCGTCTCCGGCATGCAGGCCGCCCTTTCGCTGGCCGAGCAGGGCTACCCGGTAACGCTTGTCGAAAAGAGCGAAGAGCTGGGCGGGCACGCCCGAAAGCTCCTGAGCGCCTGGAACGGCCAGCCGGTGCGGCCTTTCCTGGACGCGATGATCGAACGGGTGGAAAACCATCCGCGGATCACCGTGCGCAAGGGGACCGTCCTCAAGGACGTCCACGGGTTCGTCGGCAATTTCACCAGCGTGCTCGACGTGGGCGGCAAAGAGGAACAGGTGCGCCACGGCGTCGCCGTGATCGCCACCGGCGCTCATTCCCACAAGCCGGCCGAATACGGCTACGGCAAAAGCGACCGCATCTACCTCAACCTCGACCTGGACCAGGCCATCCGGGACGGCCGCAAAGAAGTGCTCGAAGCGAATTCCGCCATTTTCATCCAGTGCGTGGGTTCCAGAGAACCCGACCGGCCGTATTGCAGCCGGGTGTGCTGCAGCCATTCGGTGGAAAACGCGATGCGCCTCAAGGAAATCAATCCCGAGATGTCCGTCTTCATCCTGTACCGGGACATCCGCACTTACGGGCTGCGGGAAAACCTCTACCGGAAGGCGCGGCAAAAGGGGGTGCTCTTCATCCGTTTCGACCCCGAGCGAAAACCGCAGGTGGACCTCGCGGGCCCCGTGCCCAAGGTTACCGTGTTCGACCCCATTCTGCGCTCGGAAATCGTCCTGGACGCGGAAATTCTGACCCTGGCAAGCGCCATCGAAACGCGCGATTCGGACACCCTGGCGAAAATGTTCAAGGTGCCGCTCAATAACGAGGGTTTTTTCCTGGAAGCCCACATGAAGCTCCGGCCGGTGGACTTCGCGACGGAAGGCGTGTTCGTGGCCGGTCTCGCGCACTGGCCCAAGCCTACCGAGGAATGCATCGCCCAGGCGAAGGCCGCGGCGTCCAGGGCCGCCACGGTCCTTTCCCGGGACTACATCACGGCGGGAGGCGTCGCGGCCGTGATCCGAAGCGAGATGTGTTCGGGCTGTAAGTCCTGCATGGAATGCTGCCCCTTCGGGGCCATCAACTACCTGGAGCAGGAGGGCCGGTGCGAAGTGAACCAGGCCCTGTGCAAAGGGTGCGGGACCTGCGCCGCCGCGTGTCCCTCCGAGGCGGCGGTCCTCATGGGATTCAGCCACCTGCAGCTCTACAGGCAGATAGACGAGGCTCTTTCAACGTAAAAGGCCGGCCGGGTTTACCGGGCCGGGACGAGACGAGGTGTTTTGTGGAAGCCAGTGGATTCGAACCGAGGATCATTGCTTTTCTGTGCAACTGGTGCAGCTATGCGGGTGCGGACCTGGCGGGGGTGAGCCGCCTTCAGTACCCGCCCAATATCCGCGTCGTCCGGGTGATGTGCTCCGGAGGCGTCTCCCCGCACCACCTTCTCTACGCTCTCCAGAAGGGCGCGGACGGGGTGCTGGTGGCGGGATGCCACATCGGGGACTGCCATTATCTCAAGGGGAATTACATGACCATCAAGCGGGTCACGTTTCTGAAAGATCTGCTCAATTTTGTGGGCTACGATCCGCAGCGGCTGAGGCTGGAATGGATTTCGGCCGCGGAAGGCCCCCGGTTCGCCGAGGTGGTGCGCGATTTCACCGCTCAAATTCAAAGTCTCGGGCCGGCGCCCTCATTCAAGGCCGTACCGCTCGCCCTCGCCCGCGCCTGATGCTGGAACGAAGCTCGATAGGATAGGACGGCATGAACACAAAGATCGGAAAACTGCTCACGGAAGGCGCCGCGGCGGGCTTCCTGGCCTACAGGACCGTGCAGGGGCACCTTTTCCCATGGCTTTTCACCAAGGACAACGTCGCCGAACTGGAACCCTGGCGCCAGAACTCCGCCCGCTACCCCGTTCTCAAACTGCTGCTGGCCCTCGCCCGCCGCAACCCGGCCGAAACCTACGGAGTGGTGCTGAGGGGGTGCGAAGAGCGCGGGCTGGAAGAACTTTTCAAGTGGAACCAGCTTCAGCGGGAAAAGATCATCGTGTTGGGCCAGGCGTGCAGCGCCGAGTTGGCCGCCGCTTGCGAATGCTCCAAGCCCTACCCGGACCGGCTCGATTTCGGACAGCCCGTGCCGGGTGTCGCAAAGAGCCGAAAGCTTGCCGAACTGCACTCCATGACCAACGGAGGCCGCCTCGATTCGTGGCTCAGCCATTTTAACCGGTGCATTCACTGCTACGGCTGCCGGGATGTGTGCCCGGTGTGCTTTTGCACCGAATGCAGCCTGGAGCACGCGGAACTGCTTCCGGCGGACACGCTTCCCCCGGATACGTCGTTTCACCTGGTTCGCGCCGTTCACATGGCGGGACGCTGCATCGACTGCGGACTGTGCGAAGAGGTCTGCCCCGCTCGGATTCCCCTTCGCTCGCTCTACAAGGAAGTCAACCACCTGGTCGGCGAAATATTCGACTACCGGCCCGGAGAGGCGGCGGACGGGAAGTCCCCGTTCTCTTTTCTGGGCGAGGATCTCCTGCTCCCGCAGGGACCCCGGTAAGGAACCCGGAACCGCGGCGGTGAAAGCGAAGGCACCGGCCGTCCCGATATGGAAACAGTCGCGTCATTTGTCGATCGGCCGGTCCGCCCGCGCCGATCAAAACCGTCCCCTCTCCACAACAGGAATTTTTTTCAGCAAAGGATAACGTCATGCAGGAAGCCCTTTTGAACCCGACATTGACGGACCCCGTAAGGCAGTATCTCAATAAGTTCGACCTGAATCTCTGCCTTACCTGCGGCACATGCACCAACGGGTGCCCGGTCACCGGCACGCCGGGCCTGGAAGGACTGGACACGCGCAAAGTCCTCCGCATGCTGTCCTTCGGCATGGTGGACGAGGTGGTGGAATCGGCGTTCCCCTGGCTGTGCACCGGGTGCGGCCGATGCGTGCACGGCTGCCCCATGGGAATCGACGTAGTGGGGATCATGGCCTACATGAAATCCCTGCGCCCCCGCGACAAGGTCCCCGGCATCCTCCATAAAGGCGTTTTGAACGTGCTGAACACGGGCAACAACATGGCCATCCCCCAGGAAGACTACTTCTTCCTCATGTCCGACATGGGACGGGAACTGGCCGAGGAGGAATGCCCGGGGTTCTACGTTCCCATCGACAAGGACAACGCGGATATCCTGTTCTTCCCCAACTCCAAGGAAGTGTTTTCCGACAACGAGGACATGCTGTGGTGGTGGAAGATTTTCTACGCGGCCAAGGAGAACTGGACCGTCCCCTCGGAGAACTGGGAAGCCGTGGACTGGGGGCTGTTTACCGGCAACACCGAAGCCACCCGGGAGCTGGCGAGAAGAAAAATCATGATGATGAAAGAGCACCACATCGACCGGATGATCATGCCCGACTGCGGCGGCGGGTCCTACGGGTGCAGGAAGGGGATGAAGGAATGCGTGCTGGAAGATCCCAACAATAAGATCAACCACATCTACTTGTATGAATATCTCAAGGAGATCATAGAAAACGGCCGGATCAAGCTGGACAAGAGCCGCAACGCGGGCAAGATTTTCACCTGGCACGACTCCTGTAAGCACGGCCGCGAACTGCAACGCAACTTCGGCAGGGCCTACTTCGAAGAGCCGCGCTGGATCCTGGAGCAGTGCGTGGACGAGTTCGTGGAAATGCAGCCCAACCGCATGAACAACTTCTGCTGCGGGGCCGGCGGCGGCAACTGGCCCATGCCCTACGAAGCAGAATCAGCGTACCACGGCCGTTTCAAATACCAGCAGATCAAAAACAGCGGGGCGCACGTGGTGGTTGTGGGCTGCTCCAACTGCCGAGACCAGATGATGAGGCGGCTCCCCAAGTACTATCCCGACTGCGATTACGAAGTGAAATACATCTGGCAGTTGGTGGCCGAAACCCTGGTGCTGGAACCCTGGAGCGACGAAGAGGTCGCCAGGGCGGACGAAGAGGCGAAGGCCCAGTGGGAGCGCCTGGGATTCACGCCCGAAGAGGACGAAGAAGAAGAATAGTCGTCCCGCCGGAAACGGCGCTAATACGAAGTCGCGTAGAAAATAGAATTTTCATGCTTCGCGGGTGTCGCGGGCGGCATGATAAATTGCGTTCAAGATTGGCGCAGGATGGGTTGCGTCCCGCTCGATGCGGGGCGCAACCCATCCTACAATTGACGTCCCTCGTAGGAACCCATCAGCTCGTGCGCGACTTGAACACAAATTGGTATAAAACATAAAGGAAAAAGCGATACACCCCGGAGGGCGGGGCGCGCACCGCGCACCGCCCTCCGTTTTTTTCACGCCTCCCCCCTGTCCGCCTGGAGGGGAAGCGGGGAAAAATCTCTCCCCCGCTCCTTTTTGCACCGGAGGTCTCCGGGCGATTTTCTTCACCATGGAAAATCCCGAAGGATTTTCCCGCCATCCGGCTTCACATTAAATCCCATATGGCTAAATGTCGGCGTGGACCCGTGCTAGATTCCATCCAACCCGATGTCGGCAACCGAATTCTATTTTGCTTTCAAAAGTGGGCTGATGAAAAGAGCGGGGAAAATGTTTTCCTTCGCATCCCCGGGATTCGGCCGCACGCGCCGTTCGGGTCCGCTTTGGGGATGTAGGCAGTTTTTCCATGGTATTACGCCTATATGGGAGAGATTTTTGAAAATGACGGGACACGGTTCGACATCATCGGTGCGAAAGCGTGCCTTGGTAGCCGCAGCGGGCTTTTTCCTGCTTCTGGCGTGTCTTTGCTGCCGGGCCTTCGACGCCTACGGGATCGCTTCCAACAACGTCCCCCTGGACCACTGGTCCTACGGCGCCCTGGAAAAGCTGGCCGGCTTCGGCTTGATCCGCTCGGACATCAACGGGATTCGCCCCTTCACGCGAATCGAGGTGGCCAGGCTGGTAAACGAAGCCCTGACCGAAAAGGAATCGAAAAAGGACCTCCAACTGCCGCCTCTTATCGAACACTTTCTGGAACGATTCCAGAGCGAATTCGCTGAAGAACTGGCGGTATACGGGCGGGGCAAGGGAAGCAGCGACGCCAAGCTGGTGATCACCCCCGTGGAAGAAGTTCAGGCCAAATATGCCTACGTGGACGGTAAACCTCGTGATTTCGTAAACTTCCGAAACTATACCGGGCAGTACTCCAAGACGGGCAGCGGCATCGTGGCAACCGAGGGGACCCCGCTGCTGCACAACAACGACGGGATCGTCTACGACAGGGGAAGCAACCTGTCCCTGCAGTTTGTATCGAGCTTCAGGCTGTGGGATGTGTTCTCGGGCTACGTGGAGCCGTTGATCATGGTCCGGGAGAGTGCAACGGGGGGCAGGAGCCTCGCCGCGCTCAGCGACAACCTGGTGGATGGAAAGCTGGGAGGGCAGGACCACGTGGACGTCGACCTGCTGAAGGGCTACGCCAAATTCTCCGTCTGGAACATCGAGTTCGAAGTGGGCAGGGACAGCATGTGGTGGGGGCAGGGATCGCGCGGCAGCCTGATCCTGTCCAACAACGCGCCGCCCCTGGACATGATAAAGCTGTCGAACCCGACTCCGACTATTTTACCATGGTATTTCAAATATATAGGCCCGATCAAGTATTCCCTTTTCGCCGCCAGGCTGGAAGACGACCGTGATTTTTCGCACCCCACCCTGGGGGGCATGAGCGTGGTGATAAAACCGCACCCCCTGTTTGAAATCGGGATGAATGCCACCGCCATTTTCGGCGGCAGCAGCCGGTCGCTGGACTTCTCGGACCTGGACGTGACGAATACTCTCTCGTCTCTCCACGCGCGGCTGCGGCTGCCTTTTTTGAAAAACGCGGAACTCTACGCCGAATACGGCGGGGAGGACAGCATGGGCAAAGGGAGCCGGTGGTACGAGTTTCCGTTCCAGGACATCGCGTACCTCGTGGGCATCTATTTCCCTTCCATAACAAACGACGGCAGGACCGATTTCCGTTTCGAATACTCGAACAATGCCTACGACCGCGACGCGCACCATCGGGGCTTTTGGTACGGGCACACCATATACTGGTCGGGCTACACCTACGAACAGATGATCCTGGGCCACTCCATGGGACCCGACGCCCAAGACTTTTTCGTGCGGGCGACCCATTACCTGCGAAACAATCTTTCCGTGGGGCTCGATTACGAATATATGGAACGGGGACTGACGGTGGGCCAAACCGAGGAACGGAGCCACGGGTTCGGAGCGGACGTAGCGTGGGATTTAAACCAGCACTGGAGCCTGACGCTGCGCTATGGGTTTGAAACCATATCCAACTTCGACTTGGTGGCCGGCGACGACCGGCAAAACCAGTTGCTCCTAACCGGCGTGAAGTATACCTTCTGATACGAATTCGCGTTCAAGATTAGCACATGATGGGTTGCGTCCCTTCGATGCCGGACTCCACCCATCCTGCCATTGACATCCCTAGTAGGATAGGTGAAGCGGACGACGGAACCCATCGGCCCGTGCACGGCTTGAACGCAAATTATTCTGAGTCCATGCCTTCCGGGATTCCAAAGGGCCGGGCGCAAAAAAGACCGGCATTCCCACCATAATCGGGGACGCGTTGGCTTGTCGCCCAAACGCGGGACGTCACGAATTAACGCAAGACTTCCAAAACCGCCATTCCCGCGACGCTTGCGAGCGGGAATCCGGCGTCTTTACCCTCTGTCCGTTTTTATGAAGTCTTAGGCTGCTTGTGAAGTCCCATGTTTGGCGGGAATTTCCAGGCGGGGGGGTCCCCAAGCCGGAGCCTGGGAACCGCGGCGGACCGCGGGTTCCTCGATTGTTGATTCTTATTTCCCGCTCCCATGCTCCGGCACGGGAACGAGGACAAGGAGACGCGGCGGGGGGGAGGCACAGTTCGTCGATATTGCTCCCAAGGAGCTTCATAGACCACCCCGGGGGCGGCCTTGCACCACGCCTCGGGGTATTTTCTTACGGGCCGCCCCGCGTCGCCGCCCCCACGGGGGCGGCACCGAGAGCGTGCCCGATTTCGGTTATTCCATCACTTCACGATGCCGCGCATAACCGCCGCTCCTGCGGTGCGGCCGCGTCCTTTTTCCAGCTCACGCCACGGAATATGGCCTCCCGGTTGATGTTGTCGCGGTACTTGCCCACCAGCTCGAACATCCCGGCCAGCACGTCGTCCGTCAGGTAGTGCGGCTGGAGCCCCAGGTCGAGCAGCCCCGTACAGGCGGGATTATAGTAGTGCTCTTCCTTTTCCACCCGGGGGTTCTTCAGATAGTCGATCCGGACCCGGTAGCCCAGGCTGTCTCCGACCGCTTTCACTTTTCGAGCCAGCTCGTTTACCGAAAACGTTTCGACGATCTGGTTGAAGATCCGCAACTGCCCCGGCGTCGCGGGCTTGGTCAGGGAAAGGGTGAGGCACTGGAGGCTGTCGATCAGGTTGAGGTATCCCCGGACCTGGTTTCCCCTGCCGTAGACTGTCAAAGGGTAATCGACCGCGGCCTGCACCACGAACCGGTTGAGCACGGTGCCGAAAAGCTCGTCGTAGTTGAAATTGGGCAAAAGCCGCTCGTCC
>LUZZ01000511.1 GCA_001603845.1 Syntrophobacterales bacterium Delta_01
GAAGGACTGGGACCTGATGACCCGGCTGAAGGTGTTGCGGTAGTTTTCCACAACACTCACCTCGTCGATGATCACGTCGCGGATGAGCCATTTATGGTTCTTTTGATCGAGAAGATAGTCAACGGGAATGTGTTCGTTGGTGCGCATGATGACGGTACGCACCTTGACGCCCTTGCCCTGGGGCGACTCATCGGGGTACTCGACGGTTTCCTTCTTCAAAAAATTGAGAACCATCCGGGTGTAGGAGTCCTGAAAAAGCCCGGTGAAAAGGTCCTGGTATTGCGATCTTTGGGAGGCGGAGAGCTTTTCCCAGTAGCCGCCGAGCGATTCCCTGGCCATTTCGGCGGAATCGAAATTATCGGCGATCAGCTTTCGAACCAGTTGTGCGCGTTCCTTGCGGTGTTCGGCGCCCTCGAGATCCTGGCGGGTCTGGATGTCCATGGCCTTGGTCAGCACGGCCCTGACCTGGGCCGTGGCACCGGATTCGGCCCGGAGCGGAGCGGTCCCGCACCATATCAGCAAAAACAACACGGCAAAAATAAACGCCTTCTTACGAAGCATTTTTCACTTCTCCTTCTTCGCTTCCGGTTGCAACGGTTTCATCCCGGACAGTATCGCCGGCAGTATTAAAATCGCCGAGGCCAGTACGCACAGGCTGCCGACGCATGCCACGAACCCCAGGCTGAAGATTCCCCTGTGGTGCGAAATCATCAGGGCGCTGAACCCGATGGTGGTGGTCAGCGCGGCCAGGATGACGCCCTTGGCCGTACTGAACGGAAGGCCTCCGTATGGGATCCCGCCTTCCCGCCAGCGGTGGAGTATGATGACGCCGTATTCCACCCCCACCCCCACTACCAGGGGCATGAAGATGCTGTTGGCGAGGTTGAAGTCTACGCCCGTTGCGCCCATGATGCCCAAGGTCCACAGCGTGCCCACCAGGAGCGGGATGAGCGCGATCAGCGCAAGCCGCAGGCTTCGGAACATAAGGATCAGGAGCAACGAAATGGCGATCAGCGCGTAAATCGACGCCGAAGACGAAGCCTTCCGGTACGCCGATGAAAATACATACAGCGAAACGGGATCGCCGACCACGTTGGGGTCGACCGTCCGGATGCTCGTTATGAAGCGGGTGAGCGCCCCTTCGTCCCAGATGGACTCCTTCGGATAGATGCGCAAAAGGTAGAGCCCGTTCTGGAAAAACTGGTCACGCAGATCGGCCGGCAGGTCCTGGATCCGCATGGGGGGCGCCGCGGAGCTTTCTTCGAGCAGGTTCCACTTGTCGAT
This sequence comes from Syntrophobacterales bacterium Delta_01, assembly GCA_001603845.1. Taxonomy (GTDB): domain Bacteria; phylum Desulfobacterota; class Syntrophobacteria; order Syntrophobacterales; family Syntrophobacteraceae; genus SbD1. The sequence continues at coordinate 1,285 of LUZZ01000511.1, forward strand.
TATATCACTTCTGAACTTCAGGCGGTATTCGGAAAGCCGGTCGGTCACCTCGGGGCCGCCCTGAAGCGCCCGGGCGATCTTCTCGCTCAGTGCCTTCACCTCGTGCATCTGTTCGGTGAGGGGCTTGGATGCACCCCACTTTGCCGCCTGGTCCTCCTGCATTTTAAACCGTATGCGCTCCAGCGTATCGGTCAACTGCTTTTTGTAGCCGGGGGGCAAGGCGGAGTCCATTTTGGGATCGATGCTCGCGTACTTGGCGCCTTCGGTCAGCTTGGGCAACATCCGGTCCATGTTGGGAACCGAGGCCAGGAGCGAACGCAGCAGGGGCACTTTTTCTTCCTGGTGCGCGGGGAGAAGCGAAAAAACGGTGGATACGTCGGCCACCACCGGCAGGACCTCCAGCTCCTTCGCCTTCTCCATGGTCTCCTGGGCCGAGTTGGCAATCGCCGATGCGGACAGGACGGAATGTTCGGAACTTTCCACCAGGAGCTTTTCCCACTTGACCGATTCCACGTTCTTGGACTGGAGCCGCAGCGGGTTCAGATCGAACTTCACGCGGGTTGCCCCGAAAAGGCTGACTACACACAAAACGAAGCTTACGGCCAAAACGGCCCTCACTCCCGTCCCGTTGAGACGAAACAGGTATTGCCTGGACGTGTCGGCCGTTTTTTTCGTCTTGGGGGAGGCCGTCGAGAAATACCGGCTGAGCGACGGCAAGATGGTGAAATCCGCCAGGAGGGTCAACAAAATTCCCATCCCGGTGATCATTCCCAGTTCCATGAGGCCGCGGAAGCCCGTGAGCAGGAAAGGCAGGAAGGCAAAGCCGGTGCTCATGGCGGCCAGCATGATGCCGGGGCCCGACTTGTCCATGACCCGCTGTATCACCGCCGCCCGGTCGCCATTGCCCAGCCCGCGCTCCTCCTCGAAGCGCGCAAACCAGTGGATACCGTAGTCCACCCCGATTCCGCAAAGCATCGGCGCGAACACGATCGACAAAATATTGAGGTGCCCGATGAACAGGGCCGTCCACCCAAACGTCCAGCAAAGTCCCACTGCAAGGGACACCATCTCGATCATGGGATGCCGGAGGTTGCGGAAAAAGGCGACCATGAGCAGCAGGACCCCGACGAGCGAAACCCAGGTAGCCACCGTCATGTCCCGCAGGGCAGTGGTCATTTCATCGTCGTTCAAGGCCTCCTGGCCCGTAACGCCCGCCTGGACGTCCGGGAAGGACTCGCTTTGGAGCTGGCGGATGTCCCGGCGCAATACGCTCAGAGACTTCAGCGTCTTGCTCACCCCGCCCCGGATCTTGGTGGGCACCACCGCGGCCACCAGGAACTTTTTCTTCCCCTCCCAGATGTAGCCTTCCTTCTCCAGGTCCCACGATCCGCTCTTGAAAAACGCCGACCAGGGGGAAACGAATTTCGTATCCCCGTCGAGGTAGCTGGAAAACCCGTCCAGGGCCTTGATGAGAAACCCGAGGTCCATGGGTTCGTCGGTTTTTGACGTCGATTTCTTCGGGGTATCCTCGTCGAGAAAGCCCGTGAAGAATTCGCCCACCATCTTGGCGGCCATTTCCTGGTTGACCAGCTTCAGGAAGTCGAGCACATCGGGGTCCTCGGCCATTTTCTGCACCAGGTCCGCGTGCTCGTCGATCCTGTTTCTGATCGTTATCAGGTCGCTCTGGTCGAGGTAGTACAGCATCCATTTCTTGAACTTCTCGGGGTCGATCCTGTAGAAGACTTCCTGGAAGTGCTTCGGATCGCCGTGGATCTTCGCGACCAGCGCGNNACCGACAGGACGGTGACCACCAGCGCCGCAGCCAAAACGAAACGTGGCCTGGGAAGAACCCAGGCCATCCATTTTTGCAAAAACCTGTTAATGATGTGCATAAAATACCGTGGCCAAGTTAGCGATGTTCCCCTTAACGACAACCGTCAGAACATTATATACGGTTTTTTTCAACCCTACTCCAGTTTCTGGGCGGTGGAATATTCCAGCCTGGCCAGGGCGACGTGGTAGTTGTAAAG
>LUZZ01000127.1 GCA_001603845.1 Syntrophobacterales bacterium Delta_01
CTGGGAAACAAGCCCCTTAAGCTCCAACCCGAGAAGAATTGCGGCGGCCTGCTGAACGGGAACCCCGGCGGCCCTCGCTATTTCGTCTATATGTTTCGGAACCGCGTCCAAAGTTCTTAACATTAATGATTCACCGCCGGACAGGTTCTGCCCCGCCAGCGGCAAAGGCGCACGGGCATCCGGGCCTTCTGGCGCCGCCGGCCGGGCGGCCGGTTCGGCGGACCGGCACGCGCTCGTGCGCAGGAGGGGCCGTATCTCCTCCAGGATGTCCTCGGCACTCTCCACCAGTTTTGCGCCCTGCCGCAAAAGCTTGTGCGGCCCCGTGCTGCGCATGCTCTGGGCGATCCCCGGCACCGCGAACACTTCCCTTCCCTGCTCCAGCGCATACCGGGCCGTGATCAGAGAACCGCTCCTCTCGGCCGCTTCGACCACCACCACCCCGAGAGACAGGCCGCTGATGATCCGGTTCCTGGCCGGGAAATTCCCGGCCGACGGCGGCGTTCGCATGGGGAATTCACTGACAAGGGCTCCCGACCGGAGCACCTCGCGCTTGAGGTCGGAGTTTATGGAAGGATAATTAACGTCCAATCCGCACCCCAGAACGGCCAGTGTGCGGCCTCCGGCCCTGATCGCCCCGCGATGCGCCGAACTGTCGATGCCCACGGCAAAACCGCTCACCACCGTCACGCCGCACTGCACCAGGTCGGCACACAGCCTTTCGGTGAACAGAATCCCCGCGGGCGATGCGAACCTGGAACCGACCACCGCGACCGAAACCAGGTCCCTGGGTTCGATAGCGCCCGAAACAAAAAGCATGGCCGGCGGGTCGGGAATATTCGCCAAATTTATAGGATAGTCCGAATCGCCCAGGCAGACAAGCCTGGCGTTGATGCCCTGCAAGGCGGCCCATTCCCGTTCGGGGTCGCGGATAAAACGCTTGGCGGAAAGCGCCTGGATCGCCGCCTCGCGTATCATCCCGGCCGCCTTGAGATCTTTCAGGCCCGCCGACAGGATGTTTTCCGGCGACCCGAAAAGTTCGAGAAGCTTCAGGACGGAACGGTTTCCGAGGCCCGGAACCAGTTTCAGTTTGAGCCAGGCGATCCGGTTTTTTTCAGGATAACCGGATCGGGAATGTGGTTTCGCCGTAGTCTCTATGGACCGGCTCCTTCATTGGGATTTGCAGAAGGTGGTGACTTTGCGCGGGGGCGATGCTTCCGAAGCCTCATTTCCCTCGCAACGGAGAACAGGCGTTCGGGCGGTCGCTTCGCTGGACTCGACCCGCGCCGCCGGCCGGCCGAAAATGCCGCTCCCGCCCGACAAATATTGGAAGGTACATGCCACTATCCAATTTGTCAATTAATCGTAATTCGCCTGTAGCCAACCACGAATGACCTTGTTAAATTTCACCGGAACGGGGTATATGAGCACGGGCAAACCGCACCATCGCGTACGGTGATAATAGCGAACGGGCTGCTTCCGGAACTCATTGGAGGTAAAAATGTGGTAGGCCGCCGATATTTACATCCGGTGGCCGGAACCTTGCAAGCAGCAGTAAGCGCTTGAAATATTTTATTCGGCACGCTACAAAAAGGCACGGAATTTATCTTTTTTTATCGGGGGGGCCGGTTGGATAAGAAGAGCCTCGGCAGGCAATGCCCCAACGGATCGCTGGAATGTCCCTTGCTCTCAGAGATCGCCGACCTGCGCGAGCAGGTTCGCAGGCTCGAAAGCCTGTCCTATGTGGACGCCCTGACGGGTATTTATAATTTCCGTTATCTCCAACGGGCACTCGAAATTGAAATGGAGAGGACGCGACGTTCCAAGCTTCCCACCAGCCTCATCATGGTCGATCTCGATTATTTCAGAGACATCAACACGCGCTACGGCCACGAATCCGGCAACACGGCGCTCGCCTGGGTGGGCAGGATCTGGCGCGAGAGCATCCGGACCATCGACATCGCCTGCCGGTACGGAGGCGAGGAATTCGCCCTGATCCTTCCCGGCACCGCCCTGGTGCAGTCCATCAACATCGCCGAGCGGCTGCGCATGATCTTGTGTTCCCATCCCGTCGTCCTGAACGGGCAGAGCGTCTCCATTACGGCAAGCTTTGGAGTGAGCACCTTCCAGCACACCGACAAATGGTCGGCAAGCGAATTCCTGAGCCGGGCGGATGCTTATCTGTTCCAGGCCAAGGCGCTGGGCAGAAACCAGGTTTGTTCCCAGGGCGTCTGCCCCGCGGTGCCCACGGAAGGGGTGAGCGCCGAAGAAAAAGAAATCCTGTTTGCCGGGACCGAGCCTGTGCAAAAGAACCGGTAGCCGTTTCCGGAACACTGGTCCTCTCGCCTTGCCGGGCTGAAATTTCTCCCCCTTTTCCAATTGCACAATCCCCTGTTCTCATATAGGGTTTTGCACCCGCTTTTTGCGGCCCCGCCGCCGTGGGCGAGACGTTGCGGGAGAACGGCGCGGCCGGGCGTTTTCTATGGAAAAAGGTTTATCGCGGACAGGGATTGATGGAAGAGCAGTGGACCATTCTTAAAGTCCTCCAGTGGACGACCTCCTATTTTGCCGGCAAGGGGATGGCGCAGCCCAGGGCGGACGCCGAGGTGCTTCTTGCGCATGTGCTGGGGGTGGAGCGCATCCAGTTGTACCTGAACTTCGAAAAGCCCCTGGGAGCCGGGGAACTGGCGAAGTTTCGCGAATTCGTGAAGCGCAGGGCCGCTTTCGAGCCCACCCAATATATAGTGGGAAAGCAGGAGTTCTGGTCGCTGGAATTCGAATTGAGCCCGGCGGTGCTGATCCCCAGGCCCGAAACGGAAATCCTGGTGGAAAAAGCCCTGGCGCTGGCAGGAGAAGAACCGGCGCTGGTCCTGGACATCGGGACGGGGTCGGGGGCGATTGCCGTTGCCCTGGCGCACGAGCGCCCGCAGGTGCGGGTCATCGCCACCGACAAGTCGTTTGCAGCCATCCGGGTTGCCCGAAAAAACGCTCTCCGGCACGGGGTTGCGGACAGGGTCAGTTTCGCCGCGATGGACCTCATGGACGCCCTTGCGCCCGAACACCGGTTCGATATCGTCGTTTCCAACCCTCCGTACGTCTCGGAGACGGAATTTCTTGACCTCGCTCCCGAAATCGCGAATTATGAACCTCATGGCGCCCTGCGGGGCGGGGGGGCACAGGGGCTGTCCGTCGTGCGCCGAATTCTCGAAGGATTTCGAAATATTCTAAAACCAGGCGGCTCTCTTCTGGTTGAAATCGGACATGATCAGGCGGAGGTCCTCGATTCCGAATTCTCGGGCGCCTCATTGGAAAAATTTGAGTTTATCAGAGATTACTCCGGAATAAAGCGCGTCCTTCACGTAAAGACCGCTGGAGCATAAAAAGATATGGATAAGCTGGTAATCGAAGGAGGGGTTCCCCTCCACGGAGAAGTGAAGATAAGCGGAGCGAAAAACGCCGCTCTGCCGCTCATGGCCTCGGCGCTTCTCGCCCAAGGGTCGCACCGGTTCCACAATGTTCCCCGCCTCCGGGACATCCGCACTATGCAGATCCTTTTAAAAAACATGGGGGCGGCGTCCGAGCACGACAAGGTCATGGAGATCGACGCCTCCCGTATCGGGTCGCCGGAAGCCCCCTACGACCTGGTCAAGACCATGCGGGCTTCGGTCCTGGTGCTGGGGCCGCTGGTGGCAAAATACGGCCACGCCCGCGTGTCGCTGCCCGGAGGGTGCGCCATCGGGGCTCGGCCCATCAACCTCCACCTGAAGGGGCTGGAGCAGATGGGAGCGGATATCGCCCTGGACCACGGCTACGTCATCGCACGCGCCAGGCGGCTCCGCGGCGCCCGCATCACCTTCGACCAGGTGACCGTTACCGGCACCGAAAACCTGATGATGGCCGCCTGCCTGGCGGACGGGACCACGACCCTCAAAAACGCCGCCAGGGAACCGGAAGTGTGCGCCCTGGCCGATTACCTGTGCGCCATGGGAGCGCGAATCGAAGGCGCCGGGACCCCCACCGTCACCGTCACCGGGGTCGATGAACTCCGGCCATCGAGCTGCACGGTCATTCCGGACCGCATCGAAGCCGGGACCTACCTGGCCGCCGCCGGCATCACCGGAGGCAGCCTCAGGCTGACAGGCTGCCGGCCCGACCACCTGGAGGCCGTCATCCAGAAACTCATCGAGGCCGGCATGTCCATCCGGGCGGAAGGCGACGTCATCGAAGCCGCCGCCAACGGCCGGATCAACAGCGTAAACGTCAAAACGCAGCCCTTTCCCGCCTTCCCCACCGACATGCAGGCGCAGTTCATGGCCCTCATGACGCTGGGCAGCGGGGTCAGCCTGATATCCGAGAAAATTTTCGAAAACCGCTTCATGCACGTCCTGGAACTGAGGCGCCTGGGGGCGGACATCGACCTGGACGGCAGAACGGCGGTGGTGCGGGGCGTGAAACACCTGTCCGGCGCTCCGGTGATGGCCACCGACCTGCGGGCGTCCGCCTCGCTGGTTTTGGGCGGCCTTGCGGCGAAGGGCGTGACCGAAGTGACCCGCATCTACCACCTGGACCGCGGCTACGAGTGCATCGAAAAAAAGCTTTCCGCGGTGGGCGCCCGGATAGCAAGGGTGAAGGAATAGCCGGCCCATGGGAGCACGCAGGATCGAAGCCGCCCCCATCGATCTTTCGGGGGTCAGGACCACCAGCCTGTACGGCCGCAAGAGCAAGGTGGGCGTGGATGGCTTTGCCAAGCCGTGGCGGCCCGGCGGACGGCTTTCACAGTTCATGGACCGCCTGCCTTCCGTCCTCGCGGCGGCGGATCTTCGCAGGGCCGTATCGGCAATCGCCGAGGCCGTGAGGGGCGAGCGGACCGTTCTCCTGGGCATGGGGGCCCACCCCATCAAGCTGGGGTTGAACCCCATTTTGATCGACGCCATGGAGCGGGGGCTCCTGTCCGGGCTCGCCTTGAACGGGGCGTGCATCATCCATGACGTAGAAATTGCCCTGGCCGGAAAAACTTCGGAAGACGTCGCCGCACACCTGGGACGCGGTGAGTTCGGCATGGCGCGCGAAACGGCCGAGTTCATCCACGGCGCGGTGAGCGCCGCAGCGGCCGGCACCGCACCTATCGGCCTGGGGCGGGCGGTGGGGGAGGCCATCCTGGCGAAGGCGGCCCCCCGGTCCGATTGCAGCATCCTGGCGGCCGCGGCCAGGCTGGGCATCCCGGCCACGGTGCACGTGGCGATCGGCACCGACATCATCCACATGCACCCGGCAATGGACGGCGCGGCCACCGGCGCGCTCAGCCATCATGATTTCCGGGTCCTGTGTTCCGCCGTTTCCACCCTGCAGCGCGGGGTGTTCCTCAACCTGGGGTCCGCGGTGATCATCCCGGAAGTGTTCCTGAAGGCGGTGAGCGTGGTTAACAACCTGGGCTTTTCGCTCGACGGGCTGACCGCCGTCAACATGGATTTCCAGCGCCAATACCGGCCGCAGGTCAACGTGGTCACACGCCCGACGCTGGGGGGCGGGACCGGGATCAACCTGGTGGGCCACCACGAGATCATGTTTCCGCTCCTGGTGGCGGCGGTGCTGGACCGACTGGATGAGGAGACGCCGTGAGCCGCCGGATACTAATTCGCGCAGGGGCCATGGAAATGCCGGCCGAACTGAACGATTCCCCTGCTGCCGTTGCGCTCTACGAATCCCTGCCCCTGTCCGTTCCCGCGAACACGTGGGGGGATGAAATCTATTTTCCCGTTCCGGTGGCGTGCCACCCGGACGAAACGGCCGCCGAACTGGTGCAGGTGGGCGATCTCGGCTACTGGCCGCCGGGCAGGGCTTTTTGCATCTTCTTCGGCCCGACTCCCATGAGCCGCGGCGATGAAATCCGGCCCGCCAGCGCCGTCAACGTCATCGGCAGGGTCACGGGGGACGCCTGCCGGTTCAAAACTGTGTCCGACGGCCAGCTTATTGAGTTGGACGCCGCTCCCTGAAGTGTTATTCTTAGGGGGAATGATTTTAATCCCCCGTGGAGGTTGAAATGCCAATATACGAGTACGAATGCTGCAATTGCTCCGAACAGTTTGAGAGGCTGGTGTTTCGAAGCGACGAGGCGGTCAACTGCCCCAAGTGCGAATCCGCCAACGTGCGCAGGAAGATGTCGGTGTGCGGCTTCAAAAGCGGCGGCGACAAGGGGGCGGCAAGCAGCCGAGTCGGCTCGACCACGGCTTCGAGCTGTGCGGGATGCACGGGCGGGAGCTGTTCCACCTGCCACTGACGCTCAATTTTTTATCCGAAACCAGGAACACCGAGCAGGCACAAGGGGCACCAGGGCGCATTTCGATGTGCCTTTTCATTTGTGGTGCCGTTTTCGGGCGAAAAAAGGACACTGTTGGCGAGGGAATCCATCAGAATCGGCACTCGGGGGAGCATGCTGGCCCTGCAGCAAAGCGGGATGATAAAATCCGTCCTGGAAAAGCTCTGGCCGGCCATGTCCGTCGAGATCCGCATCATCAAAACCACCGGCGACAAGATAACCGATGTGCCCCTGGCCAAGGTGGGCGGCAAGGGCCTTTTCGTAAAGGAAATCGAAGACGCGCTGCTGGAGGGATCGGTTGATATCGCGGTCCACAGCATGAAAGACGTCCCGGCGGTGCTGCCCGAAGGGCTGGCGATCGCCGCCGTGCCCGAACGTGAAGACCCGCGCGACGCACTGATCATCCGAAACGCCAAAAACCTCGCCGGCCTCCCGAAGGGGGCGGCGATCGGCACCAGCAGCCTTCGCCGTTCGGCGCAAATGCTTGCCATCCGGCCGGATTTCGAGGTGCGCACCCTCCGCGGGAACCTGGACACGCGCCTGCGCAAGCTGAACGACGGCCTCTACGACGCCATCATCCTGGCCGCCGCCGGCCTGCGCCGCATGGGCTGGCAGGACCGGATCACCGAGTACCTCGACCCTTCGCAGTTCATCCCGGCAATCGGCCAGGGGGCGCTGGGAATCGAAGCCCGTTCGGCAGACGCCAGAATCGCCGAGGCGCTCAAGCCTCTCAACCACTTGGCAACGGCCGCGGCCGTGCAGGCCGAACGCAGCCTGCTCAACGAACTGGAAGGCGGCTGCCAGGTGCCCATAGGCGGACACGCGCGCCTCGTCGGGGACACGGTCGAACTTGCCGGAATCGTCGCCTCCCTGGACGGCCGGCGGGTGTTCCGGGCGTCCGGTTCGGCACCGGCACGGGAGGCCGTGGAACTCGGCAAACGGGTTGCGGCGGACCTCCTGGGTTCCGGGGCCAGGGCCATCCTGGAAGAAATCTACAACAACGAGCCGCCCGAGGCCGAGATAAGAACCTGAGCCGTAATGAGAATTTTTTGGCTTCTTTCGGAGTGGTGGAAATTCTTCGGCGCCTTCTCAACGGGACGTGAATGGCAGTGAAAAAAGGAAAAGTCTATCTTGTCGGCGCGGGGCCGGGCGACCCCGGCCTTCTGACCATCCGCGGAAAGGAAGTCCTCGGCAAGGCGGAGGTGGTGATATTCGACTACCTGGCCAACGAGACGTTCCTTGACTACGCTCCCCCCGGCGCGGAGCGCATCTACGTCGGCAAGAAGGGCGGAGACCACACCCTGAGCCAGGACGGGATCAACGCCCTGCTGGTGGAAAAGGGCCGCGAAAACATCGTGGTGCGCCTCAAGGGAGGCGATCCTTTCGTGTTCGGCCGCGGGGGCGAAGAAGCCCAGGTGCTGGTGGCCAACGGGATCGCCTTCGAAGTGGTGCCCGGCATTTCTGCCGCCGTGGCCGTGCCGGCTTACGCCGGCATACCGCTTTCCCACCGCGATTTTACGGCGAGCATCGCCTTCGTCACCGGCCACGAACGCACGGACAAAGACTCCCAGCCCTCCAAGATCGCCTGGGATAAACTGGCTACGGGGGCCGGCACCCTGGTCTTCTTCATGGGCGTGAAGAACTTGCCCGAAATATGCCGAAACCTGGTGGACAACGGCCGCCCGGCGAGCACCCCGGTCGCTCTCATCCGGTGGGGCACCACCCCCCGGCAGCAGACGGTGGTGGGGACCCTGGCCGATATCGAACAAAAGGTGCGGGAAGCAAACCTGAAGCCCCCCGCCATGATCGTGGTGGGAGACGTGGTGGGATGCCGCGACGAACTCAACTGGTTCGAACGTCGGCCCCTTTTCGGCCGCACCATCGTCATCACACGGGCACGGGAACAGGCCAGCGGCTTTCGGGCCCGGCTGGAAGAACTCGGCGCCCGCTGCATCGAATTTCCCACCATCGCCGTATCGCCTCCCCCGTCGTGGGAACCGCTGGACCGCGCACTGGCCAATTTGTCGCAATACGACTGGATCGTTTTCACCAGCGTCAACGGCGTGCGGTTTTTCATGGAAAGGCTTTCGGCCGCCGGGCTGGATGTCCGCGCCCTGGGCGGCAGGCGCCTTGCGGCCATCGGCCCCAAGACGGCCGAGGCGCTTGAAAAACTCATGCTGCGCCCGGACCTGGTCCCTTCCGAATACCGGGCGGAAGCAATCATCGACGCCTTCGAAGGAAAGCAATTGCAGGGCGTGCGCTTCCTCATGCCGCGGGCCATGGTCGCCCGCGACGTACTGCCCGACAAGCTGCGCGAATGGGGCGCCCAAGTGGACGTGGTGCCCGCCTACCGGACCATCCTCCCGGAGGAAAGCGCTCCGGAGGTCGCAGCACTTTTTAAAAACGGCGATGCGGACTGCCTGACGTTCACCTCATCTTCCACGGTCACCAACTTCTTCCGCCTGCTCGACCCCGGCGATATCCTGCCGCACCTGAAAAACGCCGCAATCGCTTGCATCGGACCGATTACGGCCGATACGGCCAAAAGCTTCGGCCTGGAAATTTCCATCATGCCCTCCCAGTACACCATCGAGGGGCTGGTGGAATCCATCGTTTCGCATTTCTCCCGCAAACGATAACACGGCGGTTCTTCCCCGCCCTCCAGGTCTCGGCGGCCGCGTTACCCGGCGAGGTTTTTGCTTCTTCGAAAACCTTCTCGGGCAGACGGCAAAGACGCCGGATTCCCGCTCGGAAACGGTGCGGGAATGACGATTTTGGAAGTCTCCCCCTATTGGTGAAGTCCCATATTCAGCATCGTTCTCACGTCGGAGCGCGAGGACGAAGGGACCTCGTGGACGCACGCGAGGGAACGGCGGCAAACCTGCAACAGCATTCGGAGCCCAGCCATGGAAGGAGCTTTGTCCGGTATCAGGGTCCTGGATCTTTCCCGGCTCCTGCCGGGGCCGTTCTGTACGATGCTCATGGCGGACATGGGTGCGGACGTGATCAAAGTGGAAGACCCCGGCCCGGGAGACTACATCCGGTGGTGGCCGCCCAAAATCGGGAACAACAGCGGCTTTCATGTCATTCTCAACCGGAACAAGCGCTCCCTTACCCTCAACCTGAAAAGTCCCGAGGGCAGGAAAATCTTCGAAGAACTGGCCGCCACGGCCGACGTGGTGCTGGAGGGGTTTCGCCCGGGAGTGATGAAACGACTGGGCCTGGGGTTCGAGGACCTGGAACGCGCCAACCCGCGCCTGGTCTACTGCGCCGTCACCGGCTACGGCTCCGACGGCCCCATGGCCCTCAAGGCGGGACACGACATCAACTACCTGGCGCTCAACGGCGTCCTGTCCTTCAGCGGCCGCGACGCGCCGACCCTCACGGGCGTGCAGATCGCGGACCTGGGGGGAGGCGGCCTCCTGGCCCTTTCCGGAATCCTTGCCGCCCTTCTGGCGCGCGAACGGCTGGGGCGCGGCCAGTTCGTGGACATTTCCATGACGCACGGCGCACTCGCCTGGAACTGCCTCCGCTGGGGAAAGTTCATCGCCGACGGAGAGGTCCCCGCTCCCGGCGACGACCTGCTAAACCACGGCTTTGCCTGCTACAACATCTACCGGACGAACGACGGGCGCCACATGAGCCTGGGGGCGATCGAGCCCCGGTTCTGGACGGCTTTCTGCCGGGCGGCCGGACATCCCGAATGGGACACGCCCCGGTATTTCGAACCGGGCGATCACCAGGAAAGCTTGCGAAAAAGCGTTTCCGAATTTTTCAGCACCAGGAGCATGGCGGAGTGCGTCGAAACGTTCGGCGGATCGGACTGCTGCTGCGAACCGGTCCTGAACCTCGCCGAGGTGCTGGACAGCCCGGACATGCAGGCGGGCGGATATGTGGTCGAGATGATGCACCAGTCCTGGGGGGCGTACCGGCAACTGGGGATCGTCCCCAAATTTTCGCTGACGCCGGGATCGATCCGGTCCCACGCCCCGGAACTGGGCGAACACACGCAGGCCATCCTTGAAGAAATGGGCTATTCGCAGTCCCATATCGAACAACTGAGGCAAAACGGCGCGATTTAGCGGCGAACCGCAGGCGACTCGGGGAGGCCCGTTCCCCCGCTCCCCATGCGGCGGCACGCCCGCGGCGCCGGGCCGGCTACCGCGTCCGCACCTTCTTTTCTTCGACCATCGTGAAACTGCCGTCGGAATTCTTCACGATCAGCATGTCCCGGCCCTGCTGCGTGACCCTGATGGCTCCGTTGTACTCTCCGGGGATTTTCCCGAAGGCTTTCCTCCCCCGCAGCCTGGTAACGAGCAAGTAGGCGGCGAGCGCCGCCGCTGCGCCGGGCAACACAAAGTAAAATAGATTCATATTGGATTTCTCCTGGAAATCGCCCCATTGGGATGGGTCGAGACGACCCGGTGGATTGCAATGCGAGTGTATCTGCTTGTATCGTAAACACCGGACCAGGATTCCACAACTCGGGACGGCCAACAAGAGAAAAGATTCCCATTGCGGTCTTCCCGCGCGGGAGTTAATAGAAAAAGACATCTTCCGGGAATGCGTGTTCGCCTGACAAATTTCATTGAGCAAAAAAGCCGATCAGAGTAATGTTACCAGCCAAATTTCACGGCGAAAGGCAGCGGAGGGTCTTTGGGTTTCGCCCTTTCCAGCCAATCCACGGGCTTCCAGGAGCTTTGAAATGATCAGGAACATATTTTCTTTCGCAGCCCTTTTTCTGTGGATCTTTGCGGCGTTTTCCACCCCCGCGCACGGATTTCAGACGGATACCGTCGATACCTTCTCCGGGCCGCTCAACATCACGTTTCTGGGCCACGCCTCCCTGCTCATGGATTTCGAAGGAAAAAAAATATACATCGACCCCTGCACGCGGTATGCGGATTTTTCCAAGCTGCCCAAGGCCGACATCATCCTGTTCACCCATGAGCACCCCGACCATTTCGACCCGCAGGCCATCGAGGAGCTTCGAACGGACCACACCCTGGTCGTCCTGACGGAAGCCTGCGCCCTGCATTACAAGGAAGGCATCGTCATGCATAACGAGGACGTCAAAATCGTAAGCGGAATCAAGATAGAGGGCGTCCCGGCCTACAATATCGTGAACAAGCGCCCGTCGGGCTTTCCCTACCACCTGAAGGGAATGGGCAACGGGTACGTGCTTACCCTGGGCAACCGGAGGGTCTACATCGCCGGAGACACGGAATTCATCCCGGAAATGAAGGAGCTTACGGACATCGATATCGCGTTTCTGCCGGTCGGCCCGCCTCAGACCATGACGGTGGAAATGGCTGCCGATGCGGTCAAGGCCCTAAAGCCCAAGATATTCTATCCCTACCATTACGACCACACCGACCTGTCCGAACTGGAAAAACTGATCAAGGACGTGCCGGGGGTCGAGATGCGCATCCGCGACATGCAGTGACGGCGGGAATCCAATAGGTTTTTTTCTATCCCGGGAAGGGGCGCGTATTCCTGGCAGTCCGATAACCGCAGTCCTTCCGGAGTGGCGGTTTTCAGGATGCAGTTCATCAAACTCGTAATTCGAAACACGTTCAGGCAAAAACTTCGCACCGTCCTTACCGTTTTCGGCATGGCGGTGGCCATCCTCGCCTTCTGCCTGCTCAATACGGTCCTGGAAGCCTGGTACATCGGTGTAAATTCCGCATCTCCCAACCGGCTGGTCTCGCGCAACGCCGTTTCGCTCATCTTTCCCCTGCCGCTCAGCTACCGGTCGAAGATCCTGCAAATTCCGGGAGTGGAGCAGGTGGCTTACGCCAACTGGTTCGGCGGAGTGTATATCGACGAGCACCATTTTTTCCCGCGAATGGCCATCAGCCCCGACAACTACCTGGCTCTTTTCCCCGAATTCATCATCGCGCCCGACGAACTGAAGGCATTCCAGCGACAGCGAAACGCCTGCATCGCCGGCCGGAAGCTGATCGAGGAATACCACTGGAAACTGGGCGACACCATCACCCTTACCGGCAACATCTACCCCGGGGAATGGCAGTTCGTTCTGCGCGGAATTTACCACGGGGCGCGGAACACGGTGGATGAAACGGCCTTTTTCTTCAGTTGGAACTACCTGGACGAGACGCTCAAAAAAATCTCCCCCACGCGGGCGGGAAACGTCGGGTGGTATATCATCCAGATCAAAAACCCCGCCGACGCGGCGCAGATCTCCCAAAAGATCGACGCCCTGTTCAAAAACTCCTGGGCCGAGACGCTGACCGAAACCGAAAAAGCCTTCCAGGCCGGGTTCGTGTCCATGACCGGGGCTATCGTCGTGGCGCTCCGGGTGGTATCCTACGTGGTGATCGGCGTCATCCTGGTCATTTTGGCCAACACCATGGCCATGACGTCGCGGGAGCGCATGCCGGAGTACGCGACCCTGAAGACGATGGGATTCGGCAACCGGTACCTCCTGATGCTCATCGCGGGCGAGTCCGTTTTCATTTCCATGCTGGGCGGACTGGTGGGCATTGCCGTTTCCTTTCCGGTGGCGAAGGTGTTTTCTCAGCGGCTGGGGACTCTTCTGCCCGTATTCGCCATCCAGAACAGGACCATCCTGCTGTGCCTCCTGGTCAGCCTGGGAATCGGAGCGGTGTCCGCCCTGATCCCCTTCTCCAGGGCAAGCCGGGTGCGCATCGCCGAGGCGCTCAGGCACGTGGGATAACGTGGACTTCCATTGCAGACGCGGAGAATACCTTGATTGCCGATGAATACGGAATTCATATTTTTGCGGGCTTCGACGGCGTTACCCTCGAACAGGACCTCAAGGGACTCATCGAAAATTACCGGATCGGGGGAATCGTACTGTTCAAAAGAAACATACAGGGAGCCGATCAGCTAAAGGACCTGGTGGCCTCCGCGTGGGAGTTCGCGCTGCACGAACTGGGCAGGCCGCTCCTGGTGGCGATCGACCAGGAGGGCGGCTCGGTACAGAGGCTCGCTCCATGGTTTACGTCCCTTCCGCCGGCGAGATCGATTGCCGGAGAAGGCCCCGACGCGGTCGCGTCCTGGGCGCGCATCGCCGCCTCCGACCTGAAGGAAATCGGGATCCACATCAATTTCGCCCCCGTTCTGGACATCGTCGCACGGGGGCCGGAACATTTCATGGCCTCCCGTTCCCTGGGGCCGGATGCCGAAACCGTTTCGAAACTCGGGCAGATCTGGATCCGGGCGCTCCAGGAAAGCGGCATCTCGGCCACCGCCAAGCACTTCCCGGGGCTGGGCCGCGCCGAGCTCGATCCCCATCATTTCTCACCGGTGATCCGGGAAGGCGGGCCGGAACAATTCCTGGAAGACCTTCTTCCGTTCCAGGCGGCGGTCAACGCGGGCGTTCACTGCATCATGACGTCGCACGCGGTCTACCCCGCAGTGGACCCGGACAGGCCGGCGACGCTTTCCCGCAAGATCAACCAGCACCTGCTGAGAGAAAAAATGGGATTCGAGGGAATTCTTTTCGGGGACGACCTGGACATGGCGGCCATCCACGAAAATTACGCACCGGAGCAGACGGTGCGCTGGGGCCTGGAGTGCGAAACCGATTTTTTCCTGCTCTGCCAGAAAAGCGAACGCATCGGGCCGTTTTACCGGGTCCTGTCCGGGTTGATCCAAGAAGACGCCTCCCTCCGCCGGGCTCACCTGAAATCCTTGGAACGAATCGGCCGACTTTTCGAATTTCACTTTTCATAAGAGAGCGCGCTGTCCCGCCCCGGTCAGGTTTTCCGTACCGGGCCGCCGGCGCGGTGAAGTTTGTCGACGTTACGGCCGACTTGATTTCAGGGGAATTTTCACTATAATTCATATCCTTGTTATTTATAACGTGGATGGGAATATTAAGGAGTGTAACGA
>LUZZ01000128.1 GCA_001603845.1 Syntrophobacterales bacterium Delta_01
GCGAGATGCGAATGGCGTTTAACCCCTTCCTCGAGAGTTTGGTCCAGGCGACGCCCTATATTTTCGCTGGTCTGGCAGTCGCCCTTGGTTTTCGCTCAGGCTTGTTTAACATCGGCGTTGAGGGTCAGCTTTTCATCGGCGCGGCTTGCGCCACCTACGTTGGCTATTCGCTGACAGGCTTGCCAGCCTGGATCCACATGCCGCTGGCATTCCTGGCTGGCGCGGCTGGCGGAGCGCTTTGGGCTTTTATCCCTGGCTTCCTCAAGGCAAAAACTGGCGGTCACGAAGTGATCAACACCATCATGATGAACTGGATCGCCTTCCGCCTGACTGAGTGGCTGCTTTCCGGCCCCATGACCAGACCAGGCTCCGGCGGGCTCCCATTGAGCCCGATCATTCAGGATAGCGCCAAAATTCCGCAGTTTTTTGCCTCTCCAATCCGCTTTCATCTGGGCTTTTTCATCGCGCTGGCGATTGCCTGGCTGGTGTGGTGGCTCCTCTTTAAAACTACCTGGGGGCTCAATCTGCGCACCGTCGGCACCAATCCTCGCGCCGCGCGCTACGCCGGCTTGAACGTTGGCAAATCCATTATGCTCGGCATGACCCTTTCGGGTGCGTTGGCGGGTATGGCTGGAGCGGTGCAAATTCTGGCGGTCAACCACAGCATGGCGCTGGGGCTATCCTCTGGTTACGGTTTCGACAGCATCGCGCTCGCGTTGATCGGCAACAACCACCCCGTCGGCGTGATTTTGTCCTCGCTTCTTTTTGGCACGCTGCGCAACGGGGCAACCCGCATGATGGTTGTTTCTTCCATCCCGATTGATATTGTGGACGTCATCCAGGCAATTATCCTGATGTTCGTGGCGGCGCCTGCTATCATCCGTTCCATTTATCGCCTGAGAAAACCAAAACAGGAAGATGAACAAGTCTTCCTCAGCGGTTGGGGAGGTCAATCATGACAACAGCTTCCGATGTGATCCACCACAAACGTATTCACGAAATCTCTCCAGCCCGCAAACTGGGCATGGGTATCGCTGAAATCCTGATCGCTCTTGTAATCTTGTTTGTATTCGCGTTGAAAACCAGCGCCGAAGTCACAACTCGTTTCGTGATGACCCCGGGTGGGATCGTCCAGGGAACCATGCGCGATCTAGTTTTGCCCTCAAAGGTGAGCCTGCTCATTCTGGCAGGCATCGTGTTCCTCATCGGGTTGATTCAACTGATCAAAGGCTTTGGCAGTCAGACCAATCTGATGGTTGGCGTGGCGGGGCTCTCCCTCATTTTGGCTTTTCTAATTTGGCAGGCGGCAGGCATGTCCCTCAACTTAGCCGGCATGCTTTCCAGCGCGGTGCTGCTGGCAGTGCCAATCACACTTGGCGCGTTTTCCGGCATCCTGGCAGAACGCAGCGGAATCATCAACATCGCCATCGAAGGCATGATGCTGATGGCTTCGATGACCGCCGCGATCGCCGGCAGCGTCACAAAGAACGTCTGGCTCGGTCTTATTGGCGGCGTCCTTTCAGCCGTTTTGCTCGCGCTGATCCTGGGTGTGCTCTCGATTAAATACAAAGTCAACCAGACCATCTCCGGCACGGTTATCAATATTTTCTCCGCGGGCATGACCGCCTTTATCTCACAAAAATTCTTGCAGACCCTCCATGGTCTCAACCAACCAACCATGTTCACCAGAGTCCCAATCCCCTTGTTGGCGGATATCCCTCTGGCGGGTCCGATCCTCTTTAACCAAAACATCTTCGTTTACCTGATGTTCACCATCCTGATCGTGCTTCAGCTTGCGCTCTTCCAAACGCGCTGGGGCTTGCGCCTGCGAAGTGTGGGCGAACACCCCAAAGCGGCGGACACCCTGGGCATCAATGTTATCAAAACCCGCTATATGGGCGTGCTCCTGAGC
>LUZZ01000129.1 GCA_001603845.1 Syntrophobacterales bacterium Delta_01
CTCCATGCGCAGGCTGGCTTTACCCTCATCCACGCCGCTCGCGGGACCCACCCACACCGGCGCGCCGTCCACGCTCACCTGCCAGCGCAGCCGCAGATTGGCTTCATCAGGCGTTCCAAAAAATCTGAGCAGTGGCAGCAGCGTGAAACCCTGCAAGCGGCTGAGGTCGAGCGCGGGAACCGTCCAGTTAGCCAGGGTTTGCCAACCGCTGCCGGTCCAATCGTAACGGCAATACTTCCCGCCAGACGCGCCGGCGTCCGCGATAGAACTGCCTCCAGAGCCATTTTCAGCTTCAAAGATCAAAGCTGGCATGGTTCCAGTGGCGGGCAGGCTCATGCTCCCCAGCCAAAAGTCAGCGAGCGGTTCGCCCGTTGTTGTATTCTTGATTTCCAGGCGCAGCGGCAGCTGCCAAAGGTTGCCGATCGATTGGGTGTTAATTTCAAACCAATTATCGTGCCCGACATGAGCATCATCATGGTTATAAAGGGTCAGTCCGCTGGTTATCCCGGAAGCGGAAGTGTTAGAAAGCGGCACTGGCAGCTCCTCTCCATAGAAAAAAGCATCTCGTTCCCAACTCAGTTCGAGGCTAAAGCTGCCGCCGTCCGCCGAAGGCAGATGCGAGGGCAAACCGCGCCAACTAAAACCGGCAAGTGGGGTAATCAGAAAACACCCGCGGGGTTCGCTCCAAATTCGCAAACAAAACCCAGGCTCACGCGCGGCTGTTGAACGCAAAGTTTCGACGCGGTCAACTACAGCCTGCAGCTCATTGAGCGAGCCTCTCAGGCTGATGACAGCGCTTTCGCTTACTTTCTCTCCACTTCCGATTTGCATCTGATAGCTGCAGCCGAGCATTCCCGGGAGCATGCCCGCGCCCTCCAGTTCAAACCAATCTAACCCGGAGGTGTCGTCCATAAAACCAAGCGCCAGGGTGCTCATTTTCGCCACCTCCCGCTTTCCTGCCACTCCCACTGGGAATGCGGTGAATTCTGCGCGGTTTGCAGCTCCTGCAAGCGCAGACGATCCATCTGAAGGTCAAATTGACGCTTAAGGTGCTGCGCCCAAAGCCTCAATTGCTCACGATCAGCCGGCAAATTGGTGTGGCTGCTGAGGTCGTAATGCAGCACGGTGGTGATCAAAATCGCCGCCGCTCCGCTAAACAGCGCCGGAAGACAGTTTTCGGGTAAGCTGCTGACGGTCGCGCCGTTCAGCCCACTCAGGCGGTATGACCGATTGAGGCACAGGTTGATTTCCTCCAAAGCCAGACGGACAGCCTCAGTGCGCGTGTCCTGACTCGCCGCCAGGGCGTGCGGGTCAAGAAATTGCCCGCCGAGGCGTTCGCAAATTTCATTGAGGGTTGTCATTTTCTGCTCCTTTGATTGTCTTTTGTTTTTTTGAGCGTTTCAGGCTCAGGGCGTGATAGTCCGCGGGCATAAAATGCCGCTTCCACCCCTTCGAGTCTACAACCGTCAGGCGACCGTCCGCGTACAGGGCATACGCCAGCGCGCCGGGACCCACCAGATCCTGAACAACTTGTTTTAAGATATCATCGTGCATCGTTCCTCCAGAGTTGCCCCGCGTGAAAAGCTCCACGCGGGGCGTTATGTGAGTGTCTATTTATTGGCGCGCAAACCGTCCTCCAGGGCGGTGCCCAGAATATAGCTGACTAATAGCGCCAGGATCCCTGCCAATTGATCGCCGTCCAGCGGAAAATCAGGCTTGATGACCTTAAGCACCATAAACACCAGACCAACCAGCGTTGCCCAGAACTTCCTTGAACCTAATAACGTTTTCCATTTTTCCATGCGGCTCTCCTTTGAAACTAAGCGACATTGCATTTAAACAGGGGTCGAAAATCATTGACCCAAACAGCCAAATAATGGCGTACCTTGAGGCGATGTTCGTCGTTGCTGAAGACTGCCGGGGAGTGCTCATCACCGGCGATAAAGATTTCAGGCATCAGCCCAAAGCGCTCGCCCACGAAGATAGCCGGCGCCACGCGCGGATCGCACGCGGCTGCCCAGTCGTTTAAATCCGTCCACTCCGGCACGACCACAGGCACAGCGCTGCCCTTAAGCACATTGTCGTAGGCATAGCTCGGCTCTCTCACCAGCGAACCGGCGCAAATCTCCATCGCGGCTTTCTGCAGCGACCGCCCAACCATGATGTATTTGGGATTCACCGCCATGCGCGGTCCGGTGCCGTAGAACGTAGCTGCTTGTTTAATTAACATTGGCTGGTTGTAAACCTTGCTGCCAACCAAATCCCAGTTCGTGTGGGTGAGCGCCAAGGTGTCGAGGTTGGCATGTCCGCCAGCGGTGGTGACAGCGGTATTATTGAACAGCAAGCTGCCGTCTGCCAGATAGGGACCCGTGCCGCCGTTTTTCGTGAAGATCTCCGCCACCAGGCGCGAGATCTTGCGCATGCCTGCTGAGGCTAATTCGCGCGCGTAGGAGCGCAGTTTACGCGTCTCGTCCCGGTCGATCAACTCCAGGGTCAAAGGCAAATAACCGCCATACTTAACGAAGGCAGCCGTCTCGGGCGAATCGCCGACCTGAAGTTCTGGGTAGGCGGCGCCTTCGGCAATGCTCGGCAGATCTCCGACCGTGCCGATAAGGGGGCCGGTAATTTCGTGCAAACTGGTGAAGTGCTCCTGCACGGTAACATCCTTCCACCAGTCGTAGCCAGCTTTGCCCATTTCCTCCCAGGTGTTGGCAACCAGCTTGTTGAGGCTGTTCTTGACCAGCCCGCTGAAGTCGGCGGTCTTAGCCAGCTGAGCGCGCTCCGGGAAGTATCCCCCGTGCAGGTCATAATCGCCAGTCAGGCTGAGATAAAGCTCGCGAATGCCCGAAAGGCGCGGGACAGAAACGGACGTCATTTTCTTGTCTCTTGGAGCGCCAAAGACGTCGTCGGTTGCCGCCTGCAGCCTTTCACCTGGCTCAATCATGCCCTCAATCCGCGCCGGACCTTGCACGATCCTCGCGCCGTCGTATTCCCCCAACAGCAAATGCGCCTCTCGCAGAGCTGCGTTCAGCTCGGTCATGTCAAAACTGCGCCCCTGAAACTGGCTGCGGATGCGCTGCTGCATATTTAAAGGCAGCCGCGTGTTCATCAGCGCTCCTTCCAGCAGCAAGCTGCCCATTTCTGAGCGCATCTCCCGCATCTCAGCCAGCTGACCCTGAAGCGCGACAGGCTCTGGTTCGGTTTGGGCGCTCCCGATTTCTTGCGCCAGCCCCGCCAGGTTGTGATTTTTGTTCGGTTGCATTTTGTTTTCTCCTGTTATTAATGGTTCGATTCCGAGTTGATTAAGCGCGCGCAAGAAGATCCCGCCGCGCGCCGGGTTGTAAACCAGGTCAACGGAGTAGATTTTGAGAATTTTCTCCACCTTCCCTGACTTCCCTCTGAACAACACATCCGCCGAAAAGCCCACCCTCACTGCCGGCTCATCGCTTGCTTCCAAAACTTGCCGCCCAATTTCGGACAGCACCTTGGCTGAAGGACCAAACGCCGTCAGCTCAGCCCGGACACCGCTGGCGTGTTCGTCCCAACGTGTTTCTCGCAAGACGCCGGCGATATCCCGCACTGAGCGGGCGTTGAGGCTGTGATCCACAAAACAATTGACCCCTTCCCAAAGCGGCAGCGACTCGCGCAGCACTTCGGCGGGGAATTCCCAACCATTTGCCTCTCCGGCGGTAATCGCCAGAATTTCAAAGCGGTCGGGGCTGACAGGTGTCACCTCCAGGTTGAGATGCTCTCTAAATTCACCCATTCGACTCCTTTCATTTATGCCAGTCCAGCCAGGTTTGTTTGCCCCACGCGAAACATCCCGGTTGATTTACCCTTGTTTGCCGCGGTTAACCTCTACCGCGGGCATTTGTTCACCCATAAAGCGATACACCAGGCGCAGCAGTTCGTCCGCTCCGATGAGACCTTTTTCATACAGACCGTTCGCTGTCTCAACCGCCTTGCGCCCAGCCTCCGCCAGCTCGGCGTTATCCCGCGCCGAGATATCTCCGCCGGTCACGCTGATCACCGCGCCTGGGTCTATCTCGCGGTCCAAATGCGCCCGCCGCTCAGCGACTACGTGCAGCAAGTCCTCCAAAATCCAACACATCGCCCTTTGCCTCTCCGCAAACCTGCGGTAGCTCGGGTTGCCAGACGCCTCCGCGGTGGTTTTTGTGGAAGATTCGGGTTCTGCCAGAAAATGCAGCGGCAGCCCCACGCCAGCCGCGATCATCTTTTTGATCGCCAGACCATCACTGGAGGCATCCAACGCCTCCAGCTTTGGAGCGATCACCGACCATTCCTCACTTTCATCTGTGACCAAGACCGAACCAGGAGCTGGCGGGTGAGCCGCGAGCTGTATTTGACGGTTTGAACGCGCGCTTTCATTGGCAAATTTCGCCTTAACCACATACACAAAAGCATTTCTGAAGCGGTTGAGCCTGACCCTATCCTCCAGCCAGGCGTTGTACCGCGAAAGCCACTTTAACACTGGCGCAAGGTCGCTTTCACCCCACTGCGACCCCGCCGGTCGGTTGACCGCGTAGTGCAGCATGACCGCCTCGAATTCGCCATTAGGGTCGAGCCGATCTCTGCCGGGTTGGTACGCCGGAAAAACGCGCTCCTCTCCTGCCAACCCAGTCTGCCCCACATAACATAGCTCTTGTTCAATGTCCGCCTCGCTTGATTCGATCCGCGCGATATCCGCGCTCGGGATGACGCGCACATAGCTCATGCCAGCCCGATCGGTGGAAACCAGCAAAAATAGATTTCCGCTGAGCACCAGTTCATCCGAGAGTTCGCACACCCTCTGGCTCATGTGGTTTAAGCGGTGGTTCCAGAAACGCTCCAAAAAGGCTTGGGTGCCGGGATGCGAACTGCTTACCACAAAGCCGCCGCCGGTAACGTAGTTGGTCGTCAGCTCGGTAATCCGCCTTGCCAGTGGGTTAAAACGCCAGGCGTCCATACAGTCCGCCAGCACCTGCGCCCGGTCATAAGTCTGCCGGTCGCGCGGGTTTTCTCCCACCTGCCAGGCGCCGACCATGAAAGTGTTGTCATTTTCTTCCAGGCTGAGCTGGCGCTGATGCTCTTCACTCCCCGCCGGACGCCCGAATAACTGTTTAACCTGCTGCCTCCAATTGCTCATCCGCACACCGCCTCACATTTCGCGGCTTCGACCGCCCGCTTACCGCTCATCGGGCAAGTTTCGCCATCCAACGGGCAGACTGTCGTCCGCGCCTGCCCAAAATAAGCCAAAACATCAGCAGGCGTTCCATTCCAACGGTCATAATCCATATAGCTGCCCACGCCTCCAATCGCCGGCCCTCGCTCGGTGGTTTGATGGATCAACCAGTGGTCCACGCCTTTAGGCAGCCGGGGCGGGCATGGATATTCAGGCGTGTACTGTGGGAAAGGCTTGCGGTAGTAATACTGCGCCAGCCACCAATCCAAACGAGGCAAATCCGCCACCTTCAAATTGGCATCCACCCACATAGCGCGTGAGTAAACAACTGGCAGCCGGCCGGTTTCCTGCTGCAGCAGTTCAAGGCAGCTGAGCAGAGTGTTGGTGATCACGGCTCTGGTCTGCCCGTGTTCCAGTTCAACATCCAGCGCCAGCCGGACCGTGTCCAGATCAACTCCCTGCAGGATTCTCAAAAAGCTGTCCATCTGCTTCAGAGCGGGTTCACCCGGATAGAGCACGTGATAGGGCAGCACGCGCGCGCCGATGCGTGTAGCTTGCTCATAAAAGAGCCTGAACATCGGATCGCGGTAGCTCCACGATACTCCCGCCCGAATGGCAATAAAGTTCACCGATGGCTGGTGAGCCGCGATTTGATCAAAATCAGGTGTTTGGGTGAAATCGGCGCTGGCGTTGTAGCGTGAAAGGTCGATTCCAAATGCAAGACCCTGGTTGCGTGAAAAATAGCTCATTAAAAACCTCCATCCATGTCTAAAATTGGGTCGCTGGCTGGGATCAACAGCGACTGCGACGGCATATACCAACGCTGCTCGTCCAGCGCGGCGCACATTGCCGCCGAAAGTGCCAGATCGTCATGGAGCAAGCCGCCTTGAGGATCCCGCGCGCCTTCAGGCACGCTCCACCTCAGCAGCCGCTCCGGACCGGGGCTGACTTCAGCTTGCAGACCTGCCAGTTGGCGATAGAAAAGCGCCTGAAGCCGGTCTTGTTCGGCTGCCATGCGTTCCAATAGGGGGTTGACCCTGCGCTGCTCTGGGTCGCTTTGGGGCGAAAAGTCCTGAAACCGCCCGGTATCTACCACCGCCAGGAATCCCCACCCCAGCCGTGATTTCAACTGCCGGTTAAACTGCAGCGCGATCACGCGCTCAGCCAGCTTGTCGCGCAGGAAGGACCCCACGCCCGCGCCTACGCCGCTGGCATCCACCACAATCTTCTCCGCCTGCCAATGCTCCGCCAGGCGCAGCAGCCGGGCGTAAAGGGTGCTGTGTTTCTCACCTTGCCAAACCTGCCGGTTTACGACCTTATAGACAGGCTTTCCCACCAAGGTTTCATCCAACAACGAGAAGTCCAACTCCACAACCGTCACGGCGGTCAGGTCGCGGTCAGGATTTTTAAGCTCCGTTTCAGCCGAGCCGAGGCGGATGGCTTCATCCTCACCTGCCAGGTCAATCAACAGGGCATAGCGTTTACCCGGCGTGGGTTCTTCCAACGCCTTGTGCGCGCCTCGCATCAGACTAAGCCGCGCCGGCGTAAATAACCCTCCGCCAAAATCGATCTCTTCGCTAAAAAACTGGCTGCGCACCAGCGGATGGCTGCGACCCATCCGCGCGATCTGCTCATCCACAAACGCGCCATAGGCGGGCACTTCCGCCCGCACCTCTTCGGCGCTGATCTGAAAGACTCTTCGGATGCCGTCGCGTTCTTCCGCGGCACGCGCGGCGCGCAGTTCGCGCGCGAGGAGCGTTTGCCCGCTCCAGGCGGTTCCCCAGAAAACCCGGGTGGCGTTGGTTGAAGCCGCCATCGGGGCGATTTGCTTATCGTATTTCGCGATCTCAATATCCTGCGCTTCGTCCAGTGAAAGCAGCGTGGAAGCCGTCGCGCCGACAATATTGGAACCCGGCGCGGCTGAAAGAAACGTAAGGTGCGCCTTGCGGAGGCGGTAATGATTGCCTGCGCTTTTTCGCCATTTTCCGCGGGTCAGGATGTTCGCTTCCAGTGCTGCTTCCAGGCGGCGCATGGCGTTCAGGCTCTGGGTTTGATAGGTTGGCGAGAATTTGACCATCTCAGCGCCGCTTTCCGCCAGCAGCGCCATCAGATAAACCTCCAGTTGTGCCTGCATCAGGTTCTTGCCGGATTGGCGCGGGAACATCACCACGACTGAAAGTCCCTGGTCTTGCATCACAGAATTCACAATCGCGCTGACAGCGGATCGTTGGTAGGCTCGCAGCGAAATTCCGCCCAAAACCCGCGTAAAGTTCTCCATCTGCCGCAGCGCCCGCAGAAAGTCTGGTCTTCTGATGGCTTCCGAGCTGGAAAGGCGCACCCTCCACCAAGCCGCTGTTTTGGGTCTTGAAATCGCCAAGGTTTCAGTCATGTTGAACCTCGCTGATTTGCTTAACTTCCTTGCCAAAATCAGCCAAACACTTCAATAATTCATCGGTTTCGCTGCCCTTGCCTGGGTCCAACAGCGCCACGTTAACTCGCAGCACCGACGCCAGCCGATAGCAAGTCAGGCCTAACAAATCCAAGGCCTTTGCCAGGTTCACGGGATAGTCGTCCTCGCCAGCGCTTTCGGCAGCCCGAATAAAACGCTTCATCGTGCGCTTCAGCATGTTGATTTCGTCGTCCAGGTTGTGCCTGGCAGCTTCTGAAAGCTGCAGCCGTTCAGCAGAGCTGAACTCCTCTAAAAACGCTTCGTGCTCTGCCAGATCGTCAAGCAGTATGAGATTTGCCTCCCGGCTTGAGCCCGCCGCGGTTGGGCGGGCTCTTCCGGTTGGCTGCGTAGAAGCCTGACAAGTGGGGTTTGGGTGTCGCATATTACGCTGCCTCCTCGTATAGAACATGCGTTCTATTTATGGGGATAGTGTAGCGGTTTTTACGAGCGATGAAAAGAGGTCAAAAGAGGACAATTCAACAGAAGATTGTCCCTTTATGCGCCAGCGATATAATTATGAAGAACAAAAGGAGATAAAAATGCGCCGAAAAGACCGTGAAATGAACCGTGAATTCGCTCTTGATGTTATTGACCAAAGCCACTATGGAGTGCTGGCGTGCGTCACCCCTGAAGGGAAACCTTACGCGATCCCGCTTTCGATTGCCAGGGAGGGCAACCGACTCTTTTTCCACTCCGCCGCGTCAGGCGCCAAAGTGGACTACCTGCCCGATGGTCAGGAAGTCTCGTTGAGTTTTGTTTCGCACGTTCAGGTGCCCGAATTGTTTACCGCGGATGAGCTTGCCGCTCTGAAAAACGACCCAAACGCGGCTAGCAAGCTAGGCTCGAAAGTTTTCACGACCGAATTCGAATCAGCCTGCGCCCAAGGCACCATCCGCGAACTGACTGAACGCGAAGACAAGCTTGAGGGTCTGCGCGTCATCTGTCAAAAGTTCACACCCGACAAAATGGCTTACTTCGAAACCGCCGCGATTGGCGCGCTCCACATCACCAAGGTGTATGAGATTGAAATCCTGAGCCTGACCGGAAAACGCAAACGTTTTGACACGCAGGGGAATGAACTGAAAGGTCTTATAAAAGGCTAAAAATCAGGCAATTTGAGCCCGTTTTGCCTCAGCCAACGGCGCTGGGTCTCGTAATCCGGCAGTATCTGCCCCAAAAAAGCCCAAAACGCGGAGGAATGATTATGGTGGCGTGTATGCGCCAGCTCATGCGCCACAACGTACTCGAGCGCTTCAGGCGGAACCATTGCAAGGCGCAACGAAAAGTTGAGCGTGTTCCGCCGGCTGCAAGACCCCCAACGCCGCTTCGCGCTGGTAACACGAATCTCATTAATTTGCAGTCCCCACTGCTTCGCGTACCGCGCCGCCAACTTGCTGACAGCCTGGCGGGTGTGTTCCCGATAAAAAGCCGTCAACCTCTCAGCGGCGAACTTTTGCTCCCGTGCTGACAGCTCAAACCCCACGCTTTCTCTGAATACCAGCCCTTTCGCCTCTTTCTTCGTCAGCCGCAGCGGGTACTGCTTGCCCGCTAGCCAGATGAGCGATCCATCTTCAAACCGCTGGTTTTGGGCAGGCGGAGCCACTTTAGTCATCACCGCTTTTTTCTCAGCGATCCAATCCGCGTGCTGTTCAAGAAATTGGTTTACCAGGCGGTTTGGCGTCCCAATTGGCGCTTTCAGTACCACCGCGCCGCCAGGGAGGACC
This sequence comes from Syntrophobacterales bacterium Delta_01, assembly GCA_001603845.1. Classification (GTDB taxonomy): domain Bacteria; phylum Desulfobacterota; class Syntrophobacteria; order Syntrophobacterales; family Syntrophobacteraceae; genus SbD1. Next base: position 9,356 of record LUZZ01000129.1, read on the forward strand.
TGAAGCATCAGGCATTTGCGGCGTTTATCGTAAACAATTTCGTCAGGTTGTGTGATCACAGGCTGATTATAAGCTTGTTACTCGGGTGGCGGGAAAATTTCGGGTACAATCTGTGCTTATGAAACTGCTGCAACAGGGCTGGATAGTGAGCCTTATTTTGGTTATTTCGTTAAGCGCCTGCGCTGGAAGCGCCAAGGTTTTACCTCTCGCCTCCTCGCCAGACCCGCAGGGTCGCTTTGAGTTCTCAATCCCCACTACCTGGCAGCAGCAGACTGAAGACGACATCAACATCTATGCCTCTTCTATTTCTTCCGGAGGGGATGAAAGTTTGCGCGTGCTGCTTTTTCTCGCCCCGACTAACACGCTCGACGTCCAACAGCATATTGATGCCGCAGAACCGATGATTCAGGGCTTCCTCAGCCGTTACATTGATGAATCGTACGAAATTGTCAGCCAGGAAGAAACCAAAGTGGATAAACACGCTGCCATGCTGATCAATTTCGCCAAGCCCAAACAGGAATCCTACATTCTTGGTCAGGTTGTAATTGCCGCCATGTCAGGGGTTGTAGTGATTTTCCTTGGAACGGGCAGCAGAACCGAATGGGACGCGTTTCTTCCCACCTTCAACGCGATGCTTAAGAGTTTCCACCTCATCAGCGCGTTCACACCAACCCCACCGGAGAGCTGATCATGCCCGCTTTACGGCGTATCCTGTCTATCCTGCTGCTGGCAAGCCTGCTCAGCGCTTGTCAATATCAAACCACTTCGCAAGGGCGAAGTGATGTGCCGATTTACAGACCGCCGCAAGTGCTGACGCCCACCCCAGCCCCAACGCCCACCCGGCAGGCTGATGCCTACATTCAAACCGGCAATGCGGTACAGGTTTCATCCGGGATGTATTCTTTTGTGCCTGTCACAACCTGGGATGA
>LUZZ01000130.1 GCA_001603845.1 Syntrophobacterales bacterium Delta_01
GCCGACCCCAGGTCCGGCGCGGCGGGCAGCGTGGTGGACTTGACAAGGGTCGCTTCTTTCAATCATTATGTCGAGGTTACAGGCGGCGTGCGGTCCGGGGAGTGTTCGGAAGTTCTCAGGGAATTCTTCCGGTTGCGCCGCACCTGAGGGCTGGGGGAAAATTAAAATGGCTGCGGCCGCCTTTTCCGGGATCACAATGCTTGAGTTTTACGCAGAAAACGCGGTAAAATGATTCTTTTGATCAAGCAGGAATGCGGAGAGGTACCGAAGTGGCCGTACCGGGCTCGACTCGAAATCGAGTTGTCCTGTGAAGAGCAGGGCACGTGGGTTCGAATCCCACCCTCTCCGCCACAAAACGCCTATGTAAGGGAGCCATTGCTGTACGGTATTATCGCCACGCGGAGAGATGTCCGAGAGGCTGAAGGAGCACGACTGGAAATCGTGTGTACGCCCAAAAGGTGTACCGAGGGTTCGAATCCCTCTCTCTCCGCCACTTTTTCGACCGGCACCGGCGCCGCCCCTTGCGGCGTGCGGCCCGCTGGAGCGGCCGGCAGCGCCGCGGTTTCGTTCATACACTGCTTCCGGCTGGGCGACCGCGCCCCTGCCTGCCCGACCCGCTTATGTCCTATCTAGTCATCGCCCGAAAATGGCGGCCCCAGACTTTCGAGGAAGTCGTCGGCCAGCCTCACGTCACCCGGACGCTCCAGAACGCCATCCGCCTGGACCGCATCGCCCATGCCTATCTGTTCACCGGGGCGCGCGGAGTGGGTAAAACTTCCATCGCACGCATCCTGGCCAAGGCGCTCAATTGCGAAAAAGGCCCGGCGCCCTCCCCCTGCGGCCAGTGTTCGAACTGCCGTGAAATCGCCCAGGGAAACTCGGTGGACGTTCTGGAAATCGACGGCGCATCGAACCGCGGCATCGACAACATCCGCGAGCTTCGCGAAACGGTGCGCTACCGGCCCGCCAAGGGGCGATACAAGGTCTATATTATAGACGAAGTGCACATGCTCACCACCGAGGCTTTCAACGCCCTGTTGAAAACTCTCGAAGAGCCGCCTTCGCACGTGGTTTTCATTTTCGCCACCACGGAACCGCACAAGATCCCCGCGACCATCCTCAGCCGGTGCCAGAGGTTTGACTTCCGCCGCATCTCCCTGGCCGGGCTGGTCGAGCACCTCAAAAGAATCACCGAGGGGGAAGGGGCGCACTTTTCGGACACTGTCCTGTTTTCCATCGCCGGGGAAGCGGACGGGAGCATGCGGGATGCGCAAAGCCTTCTCGAACAGCTCCTGGCTTTCAGCGGCGACGGGCTGCCCGACGAGGAAATCCTGGATATCCTGGGGGTGATCGACCGGCGGAGCGTGCTGCGGGCGGGCGAGGCCGTCGTTTCGGGAGACGTCCAGGGGTGTCTCGACCTGGTGGAAGACATCTACCGGCGCGGCGTGGACAACCGGCGCTTCTGCCAGCACCTGTGCGACCATTTCAGAAACCTGCTGGTCCTTTCCATGAGCGACGAGCGCCGGTCCCGGCTGAACCTGCCCGACGAGGAAAAAACCCTGCTGCGGGAGCAGGCGTCGAAGACCAGCCCCCAGTCGCTCCACCTCTATTTCCAGATGCTGTTGCGCGGCGAGGAGGAAATCCGGCGGTCGAGCATGCCCAAGATAGCCCTGGAGATGCTGCTGCTGCGCATGGCGCAGCTCCCGAAGCTCGAATCGCTGGACAGTCTTTTGGAAAGGATCGGATCGCTCGAAAACACCCTGCGCGGGGAACTTCCCGGCGGACGGAACATGCCGGCGGGCGGAAAAGGCCCGGCGCGCTCACCGGCACCGGCGGATTTTCCGGCCTCGCCCAGGCCTTCTGCCGGCCCGGCGCCGTCATCGCGACCGGTGAAAAATTCCCCGGCTCCGGCCCGGCCCGAACCGCCGCCCGAACCGGTGGAAAAAGCAGGCGAGACCGGCAGCGAAGCGGCGGAGGCGCCGCCTTCCGCAACTCCGCCGTCCGGGGCCGCGGAACCCGTGACGCCTCTGGAAGATTTTGCGCCGCGGGTACCGGCCGAAAGCGAAGCGATCCCTCCCGATCACGGATTTTCCCCACCGGTGGAAGCACCCGTTCCAGAGGCCGGCGGCCCCGTACCGGAAACGGGCGATTTCGCACCCGCCGGACAGGAAGAACCTCCGCCCCCCGAATGGCACGACGAGCCCGAGGGCGCCGCGGCGGGAGGGGACCCCATCGCGATGTGGGCCGATTTCGTCGATTTTCTCCAGAACCACGACTCCATGCTGTGGGCCAAGGTGTCCTATTGCACGGCACGGGCCGCGAGCGAAGGGGTCCTGGAGCTGGAAGTCCCGGAGATATATGAAAACAGCGCCAACGGCCCCCAGTTTCTGGAAAAGCTGAGCGAGGCGTCGCAGGCTTTTTTTGGCCGCAGGTACGAATGGGTTATAATCAAAAAGGAACGGGACCCCGCAAAATCCGGCCCGGCTGCCGCGCGGGACCGCAAGGCGTCCAAGTCCGCCGGAACTCAGGTAATGAACCATCCGGCGATCCAGCAGGCCATCGAAATACTGGGAGCGGAGCTGGTGGAAATCAGGCCGGCCAAAAGCCCCGGATCGGCCGGCAAGGCGCGCAAGACCGGCCGGAATTAAACTTCTACAGGAGGAGAAAACCTAATGGCGAAAGGAATGAACCCGCTTCAGCAGGTTAAGGTCCTACAGGAAAAAATTGCCAGGATACAGGCCGATCTCGCCGTGAAAACGGTCGAAGGCAGCGCCGGGGGCGGAATGGTGGTAGCCACCGTGAACGGCAGGCAGGAAGTGATCAGCATCCGCATCGACCCCCAGGTGGTGGACCCCCAGGACGTGGAAATGCTCCAGGACCTTATCGTTGCCGCCGTAAACGACGGGCTGCGCAAGGCCCAGGAACTGGCCGCGGAGGAGATGGGCAGACTGGCGGGCGGGCTCAACATACCGGGCCTCAACATTCCGGGGCTATTTTAGGATTTTTCTAACCGAAACATGAACGCTTATCCTCCGGTTTTAAACAACCTGATCCGAAGGCTCAGCCGCCTCCCGGGCCTTGGCGAAAAAAGCGCGGCGCGCATCGCCATGCACCTGCTCAAGGCGCCGGCGGAAGAAACCGAAGCCCTTGCCGAAAACATCCGCCAGCTTCGGGACAAGATCCGCACCTGCCGGATCTGCTTCCATTTTACCGACGACGAGGTGTGCCCGGTGTGCGCGGACCCGGCCAGAAACACCGGCGAGCTGTGCATCGTGGAGAGCACCGCCGATCTCCTGGCGATAGAAAAATCCGGGGCTTTCAAAGGCCGCTACCACGTGCTCCAGGGCGTCCTGGCCCCCCTGGACGGGATCGGACCGGACCAGATACGCATCAAAGAGCTGCTCTCCCGCATAGATTCCGAAAATATCAGCGAAATCATCATCGCCACCAACCCCAGCAGCGAGGGGGAGGCCACGGCGCACTACATCCTCCAGCTTCTCAAAGACCGCCCGGTGCGCGTCACCCGCATCGCCTACGGCATCCCCATGGGCGGAGACCTCAAGTACACCGACCGCATCACCCTGGAAAGAGCGCTCCGGGGCAGGCAGGCGTTTTAGGGAAAGCAGGGCATTGATTTCATCTACGACCCGATTCCCCAGGGTGGCGCTTGCGCTGACTCTGGGCTGATCTATTGAGCCCCTTCGGGGCGAAAACTCCGAAGGGCGGATTACCTCCAAAGGTTTTTGGACAGCGGGCTTTCACTGCGGGGTTTGAGGCTTATGGCGTCGAATTCGCACGCCGCGCGGCACACGCCGCACCCGAAGCACCGCAGCGGGTCGATGAAGGATCTTTTTTCGACCACCGAATAACCGATGGCGCCGAACTGGCAAAGGGAGAGACAGGCGCGGCATCCGGTGCAGGCTTCGGAGTCCACCTCGGCGATGTATTCGCCCCGGAAGAAAAGCTGAAAATCATACCGGAACGCCATCATCGCCAGGCAGTCCGAGCGGTCGCAGTTGCAAAGACCGCCGACGAAGGGAGTCTTGAAGGTCCAGATGGTATGCACCAGGCCCTTTTTCTCGAACGAACGGTGCAGATCGAGGGCCTCGTCCACCGTCAGCTTTTCGAAAATCTTTGTGCCGGGGCCGGGTTTGAAGGCCTTGAGGAACGCCTCTTCCAGGCCGGTCACCTTTTCGGGGTCGATCCCCAAGCCGAAACAGTACTCGGCGGTCTTTCCGGTACTGCTCTTGCGGCACACGCAGGGGACGCGGACGATGGAATTCGCCAGGCGCAGCACCTCTTCGACGTCTTCGATGGGCACCACCTGCCCGAAGTGGTCTTCGCGGTATTTTCTTTCCTTAAAAAAATAAATGATCCGCCGCAGCCACGCCGGAGCAGCCGCGCCCTTGCGAAACTGGGCTTCCAGCCGGGAGGAGCGCATCCTGGGAGTCGTTTCCAGGAACTTTGTTATGAACTGCTGCCGGTCCATGTCGTGCAGGAGTTCATCGGAATAGTTCGCGGCTTCCAGATACCATTTTTTTCCTTCGCCGTGCTGGTGACAAAACTGGCACATATTCGGTCCTTTTCCGGAATCGGCCGGTTCGGATCGGCCTTCACAAACGGGAATCGTATTAAAATTACGTGAAAACCTGTTGCATTTGCGTGAATAATAACTCATTGAGCTTGCCTAATGCTTGTATTTTTGCGATTATGCCGCGGACAAACCATCCAAAAAAAATCGGAGCTATGTTTTTGACATTTCCCAAACTTAGAATTGGTGATCTGGTCGCGGATATTCCCATTATCCAGGGCGGCATGGGGATAGGAGTATCCCTTTCCCGCCTGGCGGCGGCGGTTGCCGGCGAGGGAGGCATCGGCGTAATAGCGACTGCGGGGCTCGGCGTTCTGGGCACCGACCGGGGGCAAAATTACCTCGAAGCCTGTATCAGCATTTTGCGCGAAGAGATCAGGAAGGCCAGGAAAGCCACCAGAGGCGTGATCGGCGTCAACATCATGGTGGCGCTTACCAACTTTGCCGACATGGTGGAGACCTCGATAGCCGAAGGGGTGGACCTCATCCTGTCCGGCGCCGGCCTTCCGCTCGATCTGCCCAAATACCTCAAGGACGGGGTGAAGACCAAGCTGGTCCCCATAATCTCGTCCGCCAAGGCGGCGCGGGTCATCTGCCGGAGGTGGTGGTCCCGGTACCACAAGCTCCCGGACGCGTTCGTCGTGGAGGGCCCCATGGCGGGCGGGCACCTGGGATTTAGCTCCGAACAGATAGACGATCCGAATTATTCCCTGGAAAAAATAATACCGGAAGTGGTCGAGGCGGTCGACGCCTTCGAGAAGGAACACGGGGTGCGGATCCCGGTGATCGCGGCCGGGGGCGTCTACACGGGCGAGGACATCCACAAGTTCCTGGAGCTGGGGGCTTCGGGGGTCCAGATGGGCACGCGCTTCGTGGCCACTCACGAATGCGACGCCGACGCGCGGTTCAAACAGTGTTACGTGGACTCCAAGCCCGAAGACCTCATCATTATCGAAAGCCCGGTGGGAATGCCCGGCAGGGCGATTTCCAACGAATTCATCGAGGGCATCAAGGAAGGTCAAAAAAAGCCCTTCAAGTGCCCGTACCACTGCATCACTTCGTGCAACTGCACCGACAGCCCGTACTGCATCGCCCTGGCTCTTGCCAACGCCAAGAAGGGCAACCTGAAAAGCGGCTTTGCTTTCGCCGGGAAAAACGCTCACCGCGTGGACCGGATCATATCGGTGAAAGAACTCATCGCATCGCTTCAAGAGGAATACGACAGGACGGTGGCCCAGCGGGCGGAACAGGAGCGCAAAGCGTCGGCCGGAGGCAGTTAAGGGCGCACCGTGCGCCCGGCTTCAGTCCCCGTTTTTCTCCTGGTATTTCGTGTGCATGCACGGCATGGATTGCGGGTGTTTGCCGCTTGAGGCAGGCGGCAGACAGGAGCACCGCGACTACGGGCATCGCTTCCCATCTCACCTTCGAAACAAATCGTACGGTCATTTGTGTTCAGGCTGGTATTTTTACAAAAGCGGGGCAAAGCTTCCGGACCTGTTGCCCGGATCTCTTGGTACCGCCGGTTCACAAGCCGGAGCTTGGGAACCGGCAGAAGCCGGCAGGAAGACACCGGATTCCCGCCCGGAAGCGTTGCGGGGATGACGATTTTGGTGGTTTTACCCTTACTTAATTCGTGAAGTCCCCCGTTCGGGCAACCGGCCCTTCCCCGGCTCCTCTCAGGATTTTTCCCGGGGCACCAGGTCTTCGATTTTCCATGGGGTTTGAATCCGGAGCCGTCCCTTTTTCCGGTCGTTGTAGACCAGGAAGCCCTTTTCCACCGCGTGGTAGAAAAGGTCGCGCGTGATGAGCACGTCTTCGGTGCAGTAGCGGATGAGGTCGTCCCATTCGCCCCGGCGAAACCACTGCACGGCCTGGAGCCCGTCGCCGCCCTTGCCGCGGCCGAGCGTGCTCTGGGCAAGGCTTCCCAGGCTCACCCGAAACCCCAGACCCCGGTGGATCTCCTGCAGGATGTCGAAAGTGGGAAGCCGGTCGAACTTAAAGGGCGTGTAGGCGCTGAGCACCCGGTAGTCGAACCGGGCGATGTTGAACCCCACCACCAGGTCGAACCCTTTGAGGTCCTCGATGAGATCGGAAACCCGGTCTTCCCGGTAGGCCCGGACCGCCCCCGAAGGCATCTCGCACACCACGCCCACCGAAACCCGCATCAGGTGCGAGTTTTGCCAGCCCCCCACCTCGTCGGCGAGTTTCTGGGTCTCCAGGTCGAAAAAACCGATGCGAAAATCACGGGCGCAGCGCGCCGGAGGCGCGGCCGCCGGTTCACAGACCTGCGCAATTTCGTTCGGCGGCTCGACGGGGTCCGCCAGCGCCTTCCTGCCCGACAGGTAGTCCAGCAGGATGAGCGCCGCCGCCTTGTCCAGGGGCTTGTTCCCGGAACCGCACTTGGGCGAGTGGATGCAGGCGGGGCAGCCGTCCCGGCACGGGCAGGAGGCGATGAGTTCCCGCGTCTTTTCAATGAGCGGCAGAATGATGTCGTATCCGCGCGCCGCCAGCCCGATTCCACCCGGATAGCCGTCGTAGATGAAAATGGCCCCCTTTTCCACCTGCGGGTGCAGCGGGTAGCAGATGCCGCCGATATCGTTTCTGTCGCACACCGCAAAGAGCGGAAACATGCTGATGAGGGCGTGTTCGATGGCGTGGATGCCGCCCATGAACTCCAGGCCCGCCGCGGTGACCTTGGCGGCAAGCACCTGTTCCACCTCGATCCAGAACCCCACGGTTTCGAAGGTCTGGGGCGGGAGATCGAGCGGGTTCCGGGACAGGATGGCCTGCGAAAAGAGCCGCCGTACCTCGTAAGCCTCGAACCGTTCGGTCACCCGCAGCCGTCCCATGCGGATCAGAAAGTTGCCGGCGGGCTTCACGGCGTGGACTTCCAGGATTTCGGTCTCCTTGCTGGTCACCGCCCGCGTATAATAGGGCACCTGGGCGGGGGCCGCCCGGATGACCTTCTTTTCCAGGTCCAGGCTCTGCACCTGGTAGGTCTCCCCCCGGTGCAGGTAGATGGCCCCCGGATGGCATTCCTTGAGGGCGCGCACCCCCTCGCTTTTGCCCAGGGGAAAGGTCTCGTCGCCCACCGCCTTGATGATGGTGTACGAATCGCCCACCGAGCGGATATCCACCCGGCGATGCGGCTGGAGCGCCGCCGCTATCCACCGGTCGCCTTCGGCGGCCTGGAGCAGCGTGCCCGAGGCGGTAAGCTCCGCCAGCACCTTTTCCGTCCTCTTGTCGGAAAACTCCGGCTCCCCGGCCTCCACCGGCAGTTCCGCCGCCGCGCACGGCAGGTGGGCCTTCAAAATCTCGGTGTTGAACGGGTCGATCACCGCCTTCTCGTAGCGGCTTTCCAAAAACTGGTCCGGGTGGTTGACGATGTACTGGTCGAGCGCGTCCTGGTCGGGGATCAAAACGATGGCGGACTCCCTGCCGCTGCGCCCCACCCGGCCGCCGCGCTGCCAGGTGGTCATGACCGTTCCGGGATATCCCACCAGGATGCACAGGTCCAGCCCTCCGATGTCGATCCCCAATTCGAGCGCGCTGGTGGAAATGACGGCGCTGAGGGCCCCGCTGGAAAGCTTCTGTTCGATCACCCGCCGCTCTTCGGGCAAAAACCCCGCCCGGTAGCTGCTCACCTTTTTGGCCAGCGCGCGGTCGGCCTGGAGCACGCTGAGGTGCACCAGTTCGGTCAGCTTCCTGGACTGGGTGAAGGCGATGGTCTTGAGCCCCGCCTTTGCGGCCAGCACGATGAGCCTTGCCGCCATGCCCGCCGCGTGGCCCGTGCCCGCCTCCAGCGGCCGGAGAAACACAAAATGCCTTTGAGCCTGCGGAGCGCCGCTTCCGCTCACCACCGCGATCCGGCCGCCGTCGATGCCCGTAAGCCCCGCGGCCAGTTCGTCCGGGTTCCCGATGGTCGCCGAAAGCAGGATGAACTGCGGGTCGCTGCCGTAGTGGCGGCAGATCCGCCGAAGCCGTCGCATCACCTGGCCGACATGGCTCCCGAATATTCCCCGGTAGGTATGCATCTCGTCGATGATCACGTACCGGAGCTTCCTCCAGAACTCCTCCCACTTGGGGTGGAAGGCCAGCAGGGCGTAGTGGAGCATGTCGGGATTGGTGAGCAGGACGTGCGGGTGGTTCTGGCGAATCCTGGACCTCTGGTAGGGCGTGGTGTCCCCGTCGTAGATGTCGGCCCGGAACGGGTGGCCGGCGGTCCGGGGAGGAATGGAGTCGAAAAACGCCCGCAGGGATTCGAGCTGATCGCGGGTGAGCGCCTTGATGGGAAAAAGGTAGAGCGCCCGCTGCGCGGGGTCCGCGGTCAGCGCCTCGGCGACGGCCAGGTTGTAGATCAGGGACTTCCCGCTCGAAGTCGGCGTGGACACCACGGTGTGCATGCCCGCCCGGATGTGTTCCAGGGCCTCCGCCTGGTGGCTGTACAGGCCGGTGATGCCCATGCGCAGCAGGGACTCCTGCAAAAATTCGCACAGCGGCGTGCGCAGTCCGCCCAGGGAAGGCGGCCGGGCGGGAAGCCGGGCGTGGTGTGCGACCTGGAAGTTTCCCAGCCTGTCTTTTACGAGTCTGTTCAAGTAGTTCTGGATCACGCCCATGTCCCGGCTGAAGGTGTGGAAAACCCGGTGAAACACAAACAGATTAACTCAAAAAACAGGGTCCGGGCAAGCCAAGGATTCAGAGGGCCGGCGCAAAGATTGGCGGCCTTTCGGGGTTTTTTCGTGCAGCGCGAGTTCATATAGTATAATCTCGAAATTTGTCCATCCATTTGAATTACCGCTCGCATTCTGACAATAGCTGACAAAAGGAGAAGACAAAAATGGATCCCAGGGAAGCGGTTAAAAACATCCACTGGCTCGGCCACGATTGCATCCGCCTGGACACCGGCACCGTGGTCCTGTTCGACCCGTTCCAAATTTCGGCTTCCAAGCCGGCCGACCTGATCCTCATCAGCCACGACCACTTCGACCACAATT
>LUZZ01000512.1 GCA_001603845.1 Syntrophobacterales bacterium Delta_01
GAAGGCGAACCGGTTCAGGTAATAATGAAGGTCGAACAGGTGGACGTCCATGGCCGGGCCGGACGGAGAAGACCGGTACTTCCCTTCCGTCTTGAAGATATGGGAAAAGAGCAAAAAGGATTTCAGCTCTTCATCCGATTTGAACCGCACGCGGCAAACCTGCTCCCGGTGCGGCACGGCCCAGTGGGCGATGACATGGAGCCTTCCGTCCTCGTCCACCAGGTCGTAGAGCTTGGCGGCAAGATACGACGAAAGGTTCCCCAGGTCCTTCTTGCGCACCTGTTTGGAGCTGTCGCCCGGCAGGCGCTGTTCGAACAGGTAGCGAAACGGGTCCTTGGGGATGACGACGACATCGAGCGGGATGCGCCAGGAACTCAGCTTGTCCAGCGAATCGAATATGTGGATGCGAAGGCTCGGAAACCGGGCGGTCAGTTCGTGCGCGATCAGGTCGCGGGGGCCGGTGAGCAGGCCGATGTCCAGGTTTTCCGACCGGGTTTCGTTCAGGTGCCGCTTGATGAGGGCCTCGATTTCGTCCGCCTTGTCCTTGACTTCCCGGACCGAATGGGCCACCAGGTTGATGGGCACCAGGTAATAGGGGATGCCGGAGGCGCCGAACCGGATGAGCAGGCCCAGCTTCTGGTAGATTTCGTTCAGCCTTTGAGCGTGTTTCTGCAGCTCCTGCCGGTTATCGAAATCCACGCTTTCCAGGAAGTCGGTGTCCTCCGCGGTCAGCACCTCCTGCTCGATGAGGCCCAGCCCGTAGGCGTTTCCGCCGAAACGGCTGGGAAGAAAGCCAGGATGGTCTTCGGCAGCGAACGTGCCGATGGGGACGTCTTCGGGGTTGATTCCGAACCGCGGATATTCTTCGGGACTTATG
>LUZZ01000513.1 GCA_001603845.1 Syntrophobacterales bacterium Delta_01
TCCGCATACTCATAAAGTACGAACGGTGCTTTTTTTGTCAGGAGGTTGCCGGTCCGCCCGCCGTGCTTGCCTCTTGGGGCTTCGCAGGAGTTTTTGCCGAAGGGTGCAACCTCATGAAGCTGTCGAAAGACAGATACGCCAGGAAATACCACGGAGCGGCCTCTATCTGCAGCCCCCGGCGCATCAGTTGTCCCAGGGCCAGCACGCCGAACCCCAGCGGGATGAGCGTTCGCAAGCTCATCAGACCCGATTCCGAAAGCCCCAGGCGGCGGTTGAGGTCCGCAACGGCATCCGACAGCCCGGACACCGTATCCGGGTGTCCTTCGCCGGCAGGGATGCCTATCCCGGCGGTGCTTGCCACGACAACCCCCAGGTCTCGCAGCGAGGCATAAATGCCTTCCAGGGCCCCGGGTGCGTGATGCACCACCAGGCTGCCCGTCCGAAGGTTTGCCGTCACCTCGTGCACCTTCCCCTGCGCCTCCAGGCCCTGCACGATACGACGTACCTCGTCGTGGTTGCGCCTTTTTGCGGAAAGCCTGATGCGGGTCCTCTTTCCGGTCGAGGAAACTATTCGAGTGTGCTGGGCAGCGGCCATGCGGCGGACCTCCATTTCATCCCGGTGGAATGCAACACAGATATGCATTCCATCTCCAAGGCTCAATACATCATTTCAATTTTGTGCGGAACTGAATCATGGCCGATCGGTAGGCAAAGAATGAAAGATTCGCATGACAATAGGCTCAAAATGACTAACTTAAATGATCTCGTCCATTCCACATGGAAGCGAGATAAACCCTTTCCCGTTGCCGTTACGGCACCACTCTTTGTCACTCGATGAGGCTGGGTAGTTCTGTGGTCGAGATCGTTCACGCAAGCGTCAGTGGAAGAGCACGATACCGAGTGGTGGAGCTGTACCGCTCTCCCTGCTGGAAAGAAGGCCTGGAAAAGGAATTGCTCGACCTGGACCCCATCCAGGATGCTTCGGCCTGTACTCTGACCGGGAATGTCCTGGTTCGCTTCAATTCATGCAATACAGCCGACTCTATAGCCCTGGCCATAGAAAACGTAGTATCGAGGCTGAGGCTGGAAATAGCCGAGCCGCCCGGCGAGCCCCGTTCCAGGGTAGTGAAAAAGAAACCGCAGCACAACGGCGGCGTCCCCCAAATCCGGCCCAAGCCCGGAATGCTGAAAAAGGCCCTGGGGCCGCCGGTATCGGTTCAGCCCCACAACCTCTGGCACGGCATGGCCGCCGGGGATGTCCTGGCCGAGTTGAACGCCTCCGCCGCATCGGGCCTTTCCGTCGCGGAAGCCCATGAAGCCGCGGTGAAATATGGGCGGAATATTCTTCCCGAATCCGTTCCCCGCTCCCGCCTGGGCATGTTGTTGAGCCAGTTCCAGTCCATACCGGTGGCGCTTTTGAGTGTCGCCGCCGCCATCTCCGTGCTGACGGGGGGAGCGGCGGACGCCGTTGTCATCATGGGCGTGGTGGGAATCAACGCCGCCATCGGCTACGTCACCGAAAGCCAGGCGGAAAAGACCATAGAATCGCTCAAAAACGTCGTGCGCCCCACGGCCACCGTCGTCCGGGAAAGCGAGCAGGTCACGATCGGCATCGAAGAGGTGGTGCCCGGAGATATCCTGGTGCTGCGGCCCGGGGTTTACGTCCCGGCAGACGCCCGGCTGGTCGAGGCCGAGCACCTGAGCGTGGACGAATCCGCACTGACCGGCGAAAGCCTGCCCGCAACCAAGGGCGTCGATGCGCTTTTTGAGCCGGACGTGCCCATAGCCGACCGCAGAAACATGGTGTACATGGGCACGCTGGTCACCGGAGGGCAGGGCATCGCCGTGGCGGTTGCCACGGGCGGGTTCACCGAACTGGGGCAGCTCCAGGTCATGGTGGGCGAGGCCCAGGCACCCGAAACCCCCATGGAAAAAGAGCTGCGGCAGGTGGGGAACCAACTGGTGGTGATCAGCGGGTGTATCTGCGGGGCGGTTTTCCTGATGGGAATCATCCGCGGCGCCGGGTTCATCCAGGTATTCAAGACCTCCATCGCCCTGGCAGTCGCCGCGGTGCCGGAGGGCCTGCCGGCGGTGGCGACCACCACCCTGGCCCTGGGCATCCGCAACATGAAAAAGCGAAACGTTCTCATCCGCCGCCTGGATGCCGTGGAGACCCTGGGATCGGTGCAGACCATCTGTTTCGACAAAACCGGCACGGTCACCCAGAAC
>LUZZ01000131.1 GCA_001603845.1 Syntrophobacterales bacterium Delta_01
CCGGAAGCGGTGAGCGGGTTGTCATGGCCGACCACGATTTTGCACTGCTGGAAGCCACGGCCCGTGGCGACACTCATGCCTTCGAGTCGCTGGTCAAGCGCTACCAGGGCCCGCTGCTCAATTTTATCGCCCGGTATATCGGGGACCGGGCGGCGGCCGAAGATCTCACCCAGGAGGTGTTTCTCAGGGTCTACCGGGCGGCCCCCCGGTTCGAGCCCAGGACAAGGGTTTCCACGTGGATTTTCCGCATCGCCTACAACCAGGTCCTAAGCGAGATGGAGCGCCGCAGCCGGCAGAAGAAACTGGGCGAGGCCCTGTGGCGGAACCGGGAGCAAGGTGCCGAGGAGCCCTTTACCGACCCGTCGGAGCGCCTGGAACTCGAAGACGAGGTCACGGCGGCGCTCGGCCGGCTTCCCGGCAACCAGCGGGCGGCGCTGCTTTTGCGCATCAATGAAAACCTCTCCTACCTGGGAATCGGCGAAGTGCTGGGGGTGGGAGTCCAGAGCGTCGAGTCGCTGCTGTTCCGGGCCCGCAGGAGCCTGAAGCAGCACCTCGGAAGGAATAAGAAACAGGGAGTGTGAAAGTGAAATGTGAAAAAGTCCGGACAAAGCTGTCCGCATATATCGACGGGGAACTGGACGCCGAATTTCACCGGGAGATCGCCGATCATCTCGACCGGTGCCCCGGGTGCCGGGAAGAGCTGGAGGCGTTCGGCCGGGTGGACGAACTGGTGGGAGGCATTCCCCGGTTTGAACCGCCGGCCGGTTTTGCCGCGGCCGTCGCGTCCAGGGCGCAAAGCGTCGGCCCGGCCGCGCGGGAACCGCATTTTCTGCGCCGCGCCTGGAAGGCCCTGCTCGAATATTCCGAAAGATTTTTCGATCTTCTCGAAGCCGGAACCAAACCCGGTATTCGCAGCCGGTCGCTCGATGAGTTCAACGACGTCCCGGCTTCGTTTATCGGCTATGCTTATTTTAAGGTCCTCGGCTCTGAACGGTGAGGGTTTCCGATGAATGCTGGGTCTTTCGCTTACGGTTTCCTTGCCGCCCTGGTCCTGGTCTGTATCGGCCTCGCGGCGCTCTATGCGGTGTTGCGGGCGGGGCGGGAAAGGAAGAAGAACATTCGGGGCTACCTGGACCTCATCCCCGATCTTACCGCCGGCCAGCGGGCCAGGCTCCAGGAAATCCGCCGCGTGTTTCTGCCCAGGGTGGAAGGGATCCGGCAGGACATGCGCCTCAAGCGGTCCGAACTGGCGGAGCTTCTTTTTGCCGAAACGCCCGATAGAACCCGTATCTATGAAGTGGCGGAAAACATCATCGGCAGGCAGTCGGAACTGGAACACGAGGTCATCGAGCATATCCTGGAGGAAAGAGAGTTGCTCACGCCCTCGCAGAAGGAGAAGTTCTACGAAATCATCGTCGAGCAATTCTCCTGGGGAGGCCTCGGGGTCCATGACCTGAGGGCGGGAAAGAAAGCCGAAGGGCCGGGGCGAAACCGGGAAAAAGATTGAGAATCGCCCATCGGGATATCGCGGGACGCAGTAAAACGTCCATCCGGACCTGTATCTTTTCAGGTCATCTTCTCCTTCCGTCAGGCAGGCCTCTTCAACCACACCACGGGCGGCAGTATCTTCCCTGTACCTATATCTGCTATCCCACCACCCGGTTATTGGCAACCCGCCTCCCGCAACCAAGGGTTCGACAACAATTCCCATCTTTATATTCTTGTCGAAAAGCAGGCAGTATGGTATGGGATTCTCAATAAAGAATAACAAATTCCTATTTCATGCTCAAAAAAACAGTAAAGCTGTAGCGCTATGCAGGTCATAGCATAACGCTGCACGCTATTGCTGCCACCTCCGTGCAGGCGGGACCGGCCGATTCACGATGGCATTAAACTTGCTTGTACCAAGCCAGAGCCCGGACCACCATTTATCATGGTTCTAGACAAGGATTTGCCCCGGTGCCCGGCTCCGGGAGTGAACCGACGAAGTTGCCCCGACCGGGGCCGGTTCTCCAACGGACGGACCTTTCTCCAAAATAATAAGAGAGTTATTCGCTGAAACCGCTCCAGGAGGAATAGATTCCGATGTCTCCTGACAAGCCGCCGCAAGTTCGCAGCCCCAACACGGATGGCAACGGAACTCCTGTCGATATTTTGACAATCGTTTTACTCTACGCTGTCTTTGCCTCCCTCTGGATCCTGATTTCCGACAAGACGGTGGAGTGGGTGTTTACCGATCCGGAATGGTTTACGCTGGCTGCCACCGTCAAGGGTCTGGCTTTCGTGGCCGTCACTTCGATTTTGCTCTACGGGTTGATGAAGCGTCGGCTAAACTGCGGCAAAGACGCGGAGGAAACGGCAGTCAGCATGCGCCCGATGGCCCTGCCCCTGGGGCTGTTCGCCATCGCCATCGTGGCCCTGACGGGCGGCGGCATCTCCCAAACGATGATCCAAAACAAGGACAAGGAGATCGCCAAGCTTCAGACCATCGTTGACTTCAAGTCCAAGCAGATCGAGGACTGGCTCGAAGAAAGGAACGACGACACCCGTTCGGTGCAGACCAACGTCTACTGGGCGCAACTCTACCGCCGGTGGCGGGATGAAGGCGACGCCGAAAGCCGCGCCCTGCTCCAGTGGCGCCTGAACCAGTTTCGGAAATACAACTCTTTCCAGAGTGTAGTTTTGCTCGACGAACAATTCGAACCCGTCTGGAGCACGGAAGACGAATTTTTGACCGTCAATCCGATCCTGCGCGATGCGGTCCGGCAGAAGCCCCCGGAAAACGGCATAATGCTTTTGGGTCCTTACCGCGATCCAACCGGTCATCCGCACCTGGACTTCATCACGTCCCTGCCGGCCGTGGAAGGGCGTAGCGGCCCCATTGTCGTCCTGCACGCGGAGCCGGCGAAGGCTTTGTTCCCCATCCTCAAGGCCTGGCCGGAGCCCAGCACCAGCGGCGAAGTTCTCCTGCTCCGGCGGGACGGGGACCACGTGCTGTATCTCAATGCGGCGCGCCGGCAGCCGGATCCCGCGGTTCAACTCCGAGAACCCCTGTCGTACAAAAACCTGGCCGCCGCCCGGATTTTGCGCCGCGAGGTGGAGGAAGGCAGCCTGGTGGAAGGGCTGGACTACCGCGGCCTGCCGGTGATGGCCGTGGCGCGCGCCGTCCACGGCACGGACTGGTTCCTGATGGCCAAGGTGGACAAGGCGGAGCTTTACGCGGGCATGGGCGCCGACGTGCTCTGGATCGTGGTCGTGGGCATGCTGTCGCTGTTTGTGGCCGCTACCGGCGCCTTCGTCTTCCGCCAGCGGCAGGAATTGGCCGCCTCCCTTCGGGAGCGGGAGATCCAGGCGGAAAAGCTGCACGCCCTGGAACTTCTGGACGCCATCGCGGAAGGTTCGGACGATTCCATTTTCGCCAAGGACATCGAGGGCCGCTACCTGCTGTTCAACCGGGCGTTTGCACGGGCCATGGGCAAAAAGCCCACGGACGTGCTCGGCCTGGACGACACCGCGCTTTTTCCGCCCGAACAGGCGGCGCTCATTATGGCCAACGACCGCCGGGTGATGGCCGACAATCTCTCCACCACTTTCCAGGAAGACGTCACCACGATCTATGGCGAAGTCAGCTTCCAGGCCACCAAGGGACCGCTGCACGACACCGCGGGCAACGTGATCGGCATGTTCGGCATCTCCCGGGACGTCACGGATATCAAGCGGGCGGAAAGGGAGCGGGAGCTGACGGTCGATTTCCTGCGCCTCGTGCACGAGAGCGGCGACAAGGAGGGGATGATTCGGGCCGCGACGGCCTTCTTCCGGGACCGTTCAGGCTGTGAGGCCGTCGGCATCCGGATCAGGCATGGAAACGACTATCCCTATTTCGAGACCAGCGGATTTCCGATCGAGTTCGTCCGGGCCGAAAACTCGCTTTGCGCCCGTGACTGTAACGGCGAAGTGCTGCTGGACGCCGACTTCAATCCCATCCTGGAATGCATGTGCGGAAACGTCATCCGCGGCCGGTTCGATCCCTCGAAGCCCTTTTTCAGCAAAAACGGGAGCTTCTGGACCAACAACACGACGCAACTGTTGGCCACCACCACGGAAGCCGACCGCCAGGCCCGCACGCGCAACCGGTGCAACGGCGAAGGGTACGAGTCGGTGGCGCTGCTGCCGCTGCGCGTCGGGGACAACCGGCTCGGATTACTCCAGTTGAACGACCGGCGCAAAGGCCGCTTCACTTCTGAGGATATCGCCTTGTGGGAGAGGCTGACGGGGTACCTGGCCGTGGCGTTGGCGAAATTACAGGCGGAAGAGCTGCGGCGCGAAAGCGAGGAACAGTTCAAGGCCATGTTCGAGATGGCCTCCATCGGCATGGCTCAAGCCGATCCGCATACGGGCCAGTGGCTGCGCGTGAACCAAAAATTATGCGAGATCACCGGGTATTCTGCCGATGAGATGCTGGCGATGCATATCCGGGAGATCACCCACCCGGAAGACAGCGAAAAGGACTGGGAGGCTTTTCAGGACCTGGTGAGCGGCAACTTGAAGGACTACCGGCTGGAAAAGCGCTACATCCGCAAGGATGGGACCGTGATATGGGTAAACGTCAACGCGACGGTCATCCGCGACGCCGCCGGCCAACCCACGCGGACCATGGGCACCATTGAGGACATAACGGAACGAAAACGTGCGGAGGAACTGCTGCGCCACCAGGAGATGGTTCTGCGGGAAGCGGCCGAGATCGCCCACGTGGGAGGCTGGGAGTTCGATCCGGTGACCCTGGAGGGAAGCTGGACCGAGGAGACGGCCAGGATCCACGAAATCGATCCGGACGTGACGCCGACCGCCGCGTTGGGCATGGGCTTCTTCCACGGAGAATCCCGCGCCCGGATCGAGGCCGCTGTCAGGGAAGCCATCGAGTCCGGAACGCCGTACGACCTCGAACTGGAACTGGTCTCGGCCAAAGGCAGCCACAAGTGGGTGCGCTCGATTTGCCACCCCATTGTCCATAACGGCCACGTATTGAGGGTGCGCGGTTCCTTCCAGGACATCACGGAGCGCAAGCACTCCGAAGAGGCGCTGCGCAGCTCCCTGGAAGAGAAGGAGGCCCTTTTGAAAGAGGTGCACCACCGGGTCAAGAACAACCTCCAGATTGTGGCCAGCCTTCTAAATCTCCAACAGAGCCGTTCCCGCGGGCAGGACGTGTCGGACGTGCTTCGCGATACGCGCAACCGGGTGCGGTCGATGGCCATCCTGCACGAGGTGCTTTATCGTTCCGGCAACCTGGCACGCATCAATTTCGCCGTCTACATCAGCGAGCTGTGCGTCCAACTGCTGCGCTCCTACGGGCAGAAGACCGCCGGGATAAAGCTGGACAAACAGGTGGCCCCCATCGGCCTGGCCCTGGAACATGCGGTGCCGTGCGGGCTGATTGTAAGCGAACTGGTATCCAATTCTTTGAAACACGGGTTTCCGGGGAACCGGGGAGGCAGGGTGCAAATCGAACTGCAACCCGATGGAAAGCGGCAGGTGTTCGTCCTGTGCGTGAGTGACGACGGCGTGGGCCTGCCGCCCGACTTCGACGTATCGAAGGCCGCAACCCTGGGCCTGAAACTGGTTTCCAACCTTGCCGGGCAGTTGGGAGGCGAACTTTCGGTGGAGCGGCCGAGCGAGGGCGGCGCCGCTTTCCGAGTGGTTTTTCCCATCTCCAAAGACAGCCCGCTTCGAGGTGAGTCATGAACTCCTGTCGTATTTTGATCGTCGAGGACGAAGCCATTGTCGCCATGGACATCGAAGACCGTCTGGCCGCCATGGGCTACGACCTGGTCGGCCGGGCATCGAGCGGCGAACAGGCCCTGATGCTGGTCGAGAAGCACCGGCCGGACCTGGTCCTGATGGACATCCGTCTCCAGGGAGACATGGATGGGATCACCTCCGCAGAGTTGATCCGCAACCGGTTTCACCGGCCCGTGATCTTTCTCACGGCCTATTCCGAGGATTCGACGCTCGAACGGGCCAAACTGGCCGAACCGTACGGCTATATCCTCAAGCCCTTCGATGACCGGGAACTCAAGTCCGCCATCGACATCGCGATCTACAAGCACCAGGCCGAAGAGGAAATCCACCGCCTGAACCGCCTCTACGACATCCTGAGCCAGGTCAACCAGGCCGTCGTGCGCACGCAGTCCCGAGAGGACCTGTTCCCCAAGGTCTGCCGGCTGGTGGTGGAGCGCGGCCGGATCGACCTGGCCTGGATCGGCTGGCTCGATCCGGCGACCAGCAGGATCGACACGGTGGCGTTTTTCGGGAAACGGAGCGAGTTCCTCGATGAAGTCACGTTCTATGCGCACGACCTGCCCGAAGGGCAGAGCAACCCGGGAAAAGCCGTCCGCGAGGGCGTGCCCTCCGTTTGCAATGAATGCCTCAGCGACAACTGCCTCCACCCTGCCATGAATGCTCCCGCGCGGTTTGGTTTTCAATCCTGCGGGTCGTTTCCGCTCAGGTTCCAGGGGGCGGTCCGGGGCGTCCTGAACCTGTGCGTGGCCGACCCGGGGTTCTTTCGCGAACGGGAGATCGCACTCCTGTCGGAGGTGGCCACGGACGTCTCCTTCGCCCTGGATAAAATCGAGGGCGACGCGCAGCGGGAACGCCTGAAAGTGCAGTTCGAGCAGCAGTCCGTGTTTCTTCGCGTTCTCATGGACGCCATGCCCTACCCCGTATTCTACAAGGACACCCGGCTTCGTTTCCTGGGCTGCAACACGGCTTTCGAGCAGCTCGCCGGCGCCGGGAAGGACCAAATCGTGGGCAAGACCACCCTCGACATCTGGCCCAAGGAGGTAGCGGAACGCTACTACCGCATCGATATGGAATTGATGGAGAACCCCCATCGCCGCGCCATGGTCAATAACGTGACGCTGCCCGACGCCGGCGGCAATAGCAAAGAGTTCCTGTGCCACAAGGCCGTCTTTCAGAACCCGGACGGCACCAGGGGCGGCATCATCGGCGCCATGGTGGACGTCACCGGTCTCAAGCAGGCCATGGACGCACTCAGCGCCAGCGAGGAGCGCTTCCGGCTGGCCATGCTGGGGGCCAGCGACGGGCTGTGGGATTGGGATATGAAAACCAACCGGGTGTATTACTCGCCGCGGTGGAAATCCCTGGCCGGCTATGGTGAAAGCGAACTGGGCGACCACCTGGATACACTCAAGAGCCTTATCCACCCCGACGACCTGGAACCGGTCCTGGCCAAGATGCGCGACCTGGCGGAAGGGAGGGCGGAAAAGTTCCGGGCGGAATTCCGGATGCGGCACAAAAAGGGCCACTATCTCGAGATCCTTTCGCGGGCCTTTTGCATGCGCGATGCCAATGGCGAGGCGGTGCGCATGGTAGGGGTTCACGTGGACATCACGGAGCAGAAGCGCATCGAGCAGGCCCTGCGTAAAAGCGAGATCTTCAACCGGAGTCTCATCGAACACCTCCCCCAGCGGATTTTCCTCAAGGACCGCAACTCGGTCTATATCTCCTGCAATGCCAATTTCGCCGAAGACCTGGGGATCACTCCGGAGGAAGCCGTCGGCAAAGACGATTATGCCTTCTATCCCCGCGAACTGGCCGACCTCTATCGCGCCGACGACCAAGCGGTCATGAACGAATGCAAGTCCAGGGATATCGAGGAGCGCTACCTCGCCGCCGGAAAAGAACGGTATGCCCACACCATCAAGGTGCCCTACCACGATGAGACCGGAAAGGTGATCGGGGTCATGGGCATTTTCGAGGACATCACCGAGCACAAACAGGCCGAGAGCGAACGCGCCCGAGTGGAAGCCCAACTGCGCCAGGCCCAGAAAATGGAGGCGCTGGGCACGCTGGCCGGAGGCATCGCCCACGATTTCAACAATATCCTGGGCATCATCATGGGCTTTACGGAAATGGTGAGGTGGGAACTGGGAGAGAAGACCCCGGTGCTGGACAAGCTGGACGAGGTGCTCAAGGCGGCCAACCGGGCCAAGGAGCTGGTGAAGCAGATTCTGGCCTTCAGCCGCAGAACGGAGCAGCAGAAGATGACGCTCCAGCTCGGGATGGTCATCAAGGAGGCCCTGCGGATCCTGCGGCCTTCCCTGCCGTCCACCATCGAAATAAAAACGAAAGTGTCCAGCAAGGCGGCCGTCCTGGCCGATCCCACCCAGATGCACCAGGTGCTGATGAACCTTTGCACCAATGCCGCCCACGCCATGCAGGCGCAGGGCGGAGAGCTGGAAGTGCGGTTGGACGATGTGGTGATCGGACCGGAATCCACCGCCTCGCCCGACGGCCTCAAACCGGGACCGCACGTGAAGCTTACGGTCAGGGACACCGGCCATGGGATCGATCCGTCCATCATCGATCTGATTTTCGACCCGTTTTTCACCACGAAAAAAATGGGCGAAGGAACCGGGCTCGGCCTGTCCGTAGTCCACGGCATCGTGAAAAGCCACGAAGGCAAGATCGAGGTGGAGAGTACTCCGGGCCGGGGGACCACGTTTACGGTGCTCATCCCGGTCCTGGAAACCGAATACGAAGTCCAACAACCAAAGTCCACCTCCTCTTTCCCGCGCGGCAAGGAACGGATCCTGGTGGTGGATGATGAGCCGCAACTGGCCGATATTTTGAGCAGGATGCTCGTAGGTCTCGGCTACGACGTGGTGACGCTCACCGACGGCACGAAGGCGCTGGAGATCCTGAAGGGCCAGCATGAAAACGGAAAACATTTTGACCTGGTGGTTACCGACATGACCATGCCTCATTTCACGGGCATCGATCTTGCCGGGGAACTTTACGCGCACGACCCCGAGGTGTCCGTGATCCTGATGACAGGGTTCAGCAAGAATATCGACGCGGAAGCGGCGAAGGCCCACGGGATCAAGGGGTTCCTGAACAAGCCGGTGGGGCTGGAGGAACTTTCCATGACGGTGCGGGACGTGCTGGACCAGCAAAAGGAAACGGGTAGCAAACGCGATGGAAACGGCACAGATTAAGCGAATCCTCGTGGTAGACGATGAGCTCAGTTATCGCGCGGTCGTCAGCCAGATGCTCAGAAAATTCGGATACGACGTCGAGACTTCGGCCGCGCCGGCCGACGCTTACGAGAAAGTCATGGCGTCGGATTTCGATGTCGTCCTGTCGGACATCAGGATGGACGGCGGAGACGGCCTCCAGCTCATGCGCAAATGCCTGAAGTCCCGCTCCGAGTTGGACTTCATCATCATGACCGCCCACTCCGCCGATTATTCCTACAAGGACATCATCGATGCCGGGGCCGCGGATTTTATCGCCAAGCCTTTCATTTCCGGCGAACTGGAAGCCAAGCTGGACAGGCTCGCACACGAAAAACGGACCCTGTCGCTCCTGGAAGAAGCCAAGCGGCAGCTCGAACGGTCCAACATCGAACTCCAGCAGACGCTCATGGGCACGGTCAAGTCGCTCGCCTCGGCGATCAGCCTCAAGGACCCCTACACGGCGGGGCACCAGGACCGCGTGGCCGACCTGTCCCGCGCGGTTGCCGAGCGGATCGGCCTGGATGCCGGGCAGGTGAAGGCCGTTCACGTGGCGGGAATACTCCACGATATAGGGAAAATATCGGTGCCCTCCGAAATCCTGAGCAAGCCGACCAGGCTGAAGCCCGCGGAAATGGACCTGGTGCGGGACCACCCGCGGTCCGGGCATGAAATCATCGCCGGCGTCAATTTTCCGTGGCCCATTGCCGAGATCATCCTGCAGCACCATGAGCGGCTCGACGGCTCGGGATACCCGCAGGGCATCAAGGGGAACGAAATCCTGCCGGCGGCCAAGATCATCGCCGTCGCCGACGTGGTGGAGGCCATGATGTCCCACCGGCCCTACAGGGCGGCCCTCGGCCTGGAAATGGCTCTCGGGGAAATTTCCGGGCGCAGGGGCATCCTGTACGATCCCGTGGTGGTGGACGCCTGCGTGGAGCTGTTTGCGGGGGGCGGTTTCAATTTTGGCGGATGATGGTACGCATTTCCCGCCTGTCGTGTCGCCGTGGACCGGAAAGGAAAATATGCCCCGGGGCGGCCGGAGGATGCGATGAAAAACACTGATATTCAAAATATCCTGGTCATCGACGACGAAGAATCCATCTGTCGAATGCTCAGTAATTTTCTGACCCTGAGCGAATACCGATGCCGCGATACCACCGACCCCGCCCGGGCGCTGGAAATTATTGAAAACGACGATGTCGACCTGGTCATTTCCGATATCCGGATGGGCGAAACCAACGGGCTCGATCTGGTGCGCGATATCCGCAGGCAATGCCCCGCCGTGGACGTGGTGGTGATGTCCGGGTTTACCGGCGAGTACACGTACAGCGACATTATCGAGGCCGGGGCGGTCGATTTCATCGGGAAACCGGTCGAACTGATGGAGCTCAAAGCCAAGATAACCAGGGTGAGCAAAGAGCGCCAAATGCTTGCCGGGCTGAGGCATGCAAACAGGGAACTCGAAAAAGCGTTCTCCGAGATGAAGACGGCGAACACAAAGCTGCTGGTCGAAATCGCGGAACGGGGCGAAACGGAAAGGGAGCTTCACAACGCCAAAAAGGAGATCGAAGCGCTGGTTTCCGCCATCCCGCTCATCATGGTCGAAATGGCCATGGATTTGGTCATAAAGAGATGGAACGGGGTTACCGAAACAGTCTTCCAGATAGAGGCCGAAGAAGTACTGGGCAGGCGGATCGATGAATGCCCCATCCCCTGGGACGCCGCGATAGTCAATGAAGCCATCCGCGAATGCGCGAGCGAGACCGCCGCAATGAGGCTCCGGTCGATCCGGTTTACCCGCCCGAACGGCAAGGAAGGCCTCCTGGACCTCAGGATAAGTCCCATCAGGATAGACGTCAGCCGGTTCTCCGGCATCATCCTGGTGGGAGCGGACATCACGGAGAACGTGCTCCTGGAAAGGCAACTGGCCCAGGCGCAAAAGCTGGAATCCATCGGCCAACTGGCGGCCGGCATCGCTCACGAGATCAATACCCCCATCCAGTACGTGGGGGACAATACCCGTTTTCTGGAAGAGGCGTTTTCAGGCATCGGACAGGTCCACCTGCTCTACGACCAGCTCATGGAACGTCTCAAGACTTCGGGACCGGTGGACGAGATCCTGGCAAAAATCGAAGACGCCGGAGAGGAGCTGGACGTCGGCTACCTGTGGCAGGAGGTTCCCGGCGCCATCTCGCAGTCGATGGAGGGCATCGAACGCATCAGCACCATCGTGCGGGCCATGAAAGAGTTCTCGCACCCGGGGGGCGACGAGAAAACGAACATCGACCTCAACCGCGCCATCGAGAGCACCATCACCGTGGCCCGAAACGAGTGGAAATACGTGGCCGAAATCGAGACCGATCTCGACCCCGACCTCCCGCTGGTTCCCTGCGTTCCGGGGGAAATCAACCAGGTGATCCTGAACATGGTCATCAATGCCGCCCACGCCATCACCGAAAAACAGCAAACCAACGGCTCCGGCCAGAAGGGGAAGATTACCGTGGGCACGCGGCTCCGGGACGGCTCCGTGGAGATCAGCATCAAGGACACGGGGACCGGGATTCCCGAAAACATCAAATCGAAAATCTTCGACCCCTTCTTTACCACCAAGGAAGTGGGCAAAGGGACCGGGCAGGGGCTGGCCATTTCCCATTCGGTAGTCGTGGACAAGCACGGGGGGTCGATCGGCTTCGACTCGGAGGCGGGAAAAGGCGCCGAATTCTTTATCCGGCTGCCCCTGCCGACCGATCCGGAAGAGTAGAACACGGCGGAAGGGAGTTTTTCCGGCTTCCCGCCCGGGCGGGAGCACGGGATACACCCGTGGAAGGCCCGTCCGGGAAAGAGGGAACAATTCGTTCCCGGGTATCCGACAGGTACGCGCATCCGGCGCAGGGTGGGCGCGGCTTCACCGTGCCCACCCTCCTTCTCGACTGAAGCAGGAAAAACACATGGGGGCAACGGCCCCGGACGCGCGGGAACGCAAGGGAACTCCCGCACGGATTCGCGAGAAATATCAGTGCGGTTCCCCGTCCCCGCCTTTCGCGTCTCCGGGGCAAAGTTTCAAGACTTCCGCCGTGATGCGTCCGAGGGCGTCCACGAAGGGACTGCCGTTGGGACTGTCGATGAGCGATTGGCCTGCGTCCGCCGCCTGCACCACGCGCGGGTCGAACGGAAGGCTTCCCAGCAGACGAACGTTCATCTGCTCGGCGGTCCTAGCGCCTCCGCCCTTGCCCAAAAACGGGGTTTCGACGTTACAGTGCGGGCAGACAAACCCGTTCATGTTCTCGACGATCCCCAGGATCGGCATGTGGACCTGCCGGCAGAAGTTGATCGATTTTCTCACGTCGGCCAGGGCGATCTCCTGCGGGGTGGTGACCACGACCGCACTGGCGTCGGAGATGGTCTGCGCCACGCTGAGCGGTTCGTCGCCCGTGCCCGGAGGCGAATCGATGATCAGAAAGTCCAGCTCGCCCCACCGCACGTCCGAAATGAACTGCCGGATGACTCCGTGCTTGACCGGGCCGCGCCATATCACCGCCGCGTCCCTGTCTTCCAGCAGGCACTCGATGGAGATGACCCGCAGCCGTTCGTTGTAAGAATGAGGTATCATGCGATTGTCCATGCCGATGCCGAAAACGCCCTGCAATCCGAGCATGCGCGGAATGCTCGGCCCGTGGAGATCCACGTCGAGCAGGCCGACCTGCTTGCCCAACTTCGCCAGGGCGAGCGACAGGTAGGCGGCCACGCTGCTCTTGCCCACTCCGCCCTTTCCGCTCATGACCAGCAGCTTGTACCGGATTTTATCGAGCTGTTCCTTCAGGACGGCTTCTTCCGCCTCCTGTTTCTCAGTGCCGCATTGCGAATTCCCACAAGATTCCAACGACGTGTACTCCTTTCCTCTGATAGTTTGCTTCGAGGTTCGACGTTAAAGCAAGCCACATGCCACCGGCTCCAAAAAGAATGCGGCACCGGGCCGAGCGCCCGCGCCGCGCGGTTCAGCGCCCGAAACCGGGCCGTTCCGGTTCGGGCAAGGAAACAACCTGCGCCTTCGAGACCGGTTTTCGGGTGCAGGATGTACCCATTCCTCCCGCACCGCGCCCAAGCGGCGGGTATAAAAACACAGGGCGCCGGTGGCTCACATATTGCTTGAATTGTCGATCTGCAGCTTTTAGTCTTGATGGCAACGGTTCCCGCTCGCGCAACACACCGACAAGGTGAGGGGCAAATGAAAAACTTCAGGCAGAGCTACTACGATTTCTTCTCAGCATTTTACGACCGGTTCGTCTCGCTGCACTCCAGGGTTCCGCAGGGCGAAATAAAAAAGTACCTGGCGGACATGGTGGCCGGGGAACGGTGCGGGAAGGTCCTGGACGTCTGCTGCGGCACGGGGTCCCTGCTGCTGGAGCTGAGTGCGGCGGCGGGCACCGGGGGCCTTGCCGTGGGGCTCGATTTTTCCGGCGGCATGCTGGCGGTCAGCGCAAGGAAAACAAAATCCCGCCCCAACATCCGCCACGTGCGTGCGGACGCCTCCGCCCTGCCCTTCGCCTCGGGCTCCTTCGACGCCGTGACCTGCAGCCACGCCTTCTACGAACTGAAAGGCGAGGCCCAGGAGAGGGCGCTCCGCGAAATCGCGCGGGTCTTGAAGCCCGGCAGTGCCTTTTTTATGATGGAGCACGACCTGCCGGAAAACCGGTTCGTGCGCGCCCTGTTCTACCTGCGCCTGGCCTCCATGGGCATCCGGAGGGCGGTCTCCATCCTGCACCACGAACGGGACACCCTGGCACACCATTTCAGGGTCGTGGACAAGGTCCCACCCCCACCGGCAGGTCCAAAATATTTCGCTGCCGCACCTGAATCCCCAAAGATCGGGGCCGGTCCTTTTCAGGAATGAGCCCTGCCGCAGCAGCTTCCCGGAATGCAGCCTTTCGAAGAGGGGTTGGAGCCACAGCATCCCGTGTCCCCGTGCCCCGGCAACCGCCCCTCCTGCTTGACCCCGGAGAGGGAGGAAGGAGCGGACAGCAGCTTGGTCAACTGGGTGCTCCCGCACTTGGGGCAAGTCAGCGTCTCCGTGTCGTCGTAGACGATCTTTTCGAAAACCCCGGCGCAGGACGTACAGAGAAACTCGAAGATCGGCATTCCTTTTTCTCCAGTTCTATTTGGCAATATTTTTCGGGCTCACCGGCCCCAGGATACCCCGCAGTTTTTGCACCAGGAGTTCCCCGTCCTTTTGGTCCGGTTCACCGGGCAGCCTGCCCAGGACGCCCAGGCCTTCGCTTTTTTCGTGGAACTCGGCCTCGGAAAGGGTGCTCACCACGGCCGTATTGACCATGGGGTTGGCCTTGACGATTTCCTTCACCAGGTCGAGCGAGTCGGTCCCCGGCAATTCCGAGTCCACGATCACCAGGTGCGGGCACCGGGTGCGCACGACGGTCATGGCCTCCTCCACCGAAGGAATCTGCTCCACGAACACTTCCGGGTCCCGGGACAGCCCTTCGGCCAGGGGGCGCAGCATTTCCCTCCGAACGGATATCAAAGCAATGTGCAGCATGGTATTTCCCATTTTATGAAATTTTGTCACACTTCGAGCGCGAAGCCCACGGACCCGAAGGCGAACCTGCCCCCGAATTCCGCCGCCAGCCGCGCCACCGGTTTTTGCCCCGTGCAGTGGCTGACCGCGAGCACCTGGATATCCAGGTCCTTGAGCGCCCGGATGGTCGGGTCGAGCTGCGGATCGGGAGACAGGCCCAGGTGGGTGCCCCCCAGGACGGCGTGAATGCGGCGGTCTCCCGTCTTTTCCATCGCGTGGTTCAAAATGTTGACCACACCCGCGTGAGCGCACCCCAGCACGACAACCAGTCCGCGAGACGTCTTCAGGATCATCGAGAAATCGTCCAGGAACGGATCGGGCTCCCAGCCCCCGTCCCGGGCGACCACGAACCGGGGGGACCCCAGCTCGAAGAGGGTCTTGCGGGGCACTTCACCGGTAATGAATACGCCGGGGGCGATTTCCGTGAAGTCCCGGTGCCATTCGAACTGCGCGCCGCGCGTGGCGAGCCAGGCGCGAGGCCAGGGCATGCCGATCGACATGGGCCGTTCGCCCCCTCCCGGAGCGGGCATCATCACGAACCTCTCGCTGAACACGTCGGGGTGTGCGGCGACCCGGCAGGGCCCCCGTGCCCCCAGAAACGGGATCAGCCCACCGGTGTGGTCGTAATGGCCGTGGCTCAACACGAGCTGCGAGACCCGTTTCAGGTCCTTTTGAAGCCTCAGCGAGTTCTGCACGAGGCTGAAGCCCTGGCCGGTGTCGAACAGGATGGTGTCCCCACCGGTTTCGATGTATGCCGAAAACCCGTGCTCGCCGAGAAAGCCGGGGGCGGTTACCGTGTTCTCACAAAGAACCGTAATCCTGCATTCCATCGTTTTACTCTCCTGTACTCGAAGGCATGGCGGCCGACGGCTCCCCGGCACTCGAAACCGGGGATCGGTCGGTCCCGTATTTTAAGCTCTTTGCCCGCAAAACGGAAGGCGGCCCGCCGTACGGTCCCCTCGCACTCGATTTGGAGAATGAATTACCGGGAATGCAGCATCCTGTCTATTTTTCGCCAGGGTTTCCGGCGCCGTTGTTTCCGCCGCTTCGGTTCGAAGCGTTCTTATAGTAGTCGGCTATGGCCTCTCCCAGGGTGTTCACCGCCAGCCTTGCGCAGTGCATGTGGTCGTCGGGCAATCCGCCGAGGGCCGCCGCTACCTCGTCGGGTTCGAGATAGAGGGCCTCGTCGATCTCCTTGCCCTTGACCAGCTCGCTCATCGCGCTCGCACACACCCAGGTGTAGATGCACCCGTGGGGAACCACCCCGATATCGGCAATCACCCCGTTGTCCACCCGCAGGAACACTTCCATGGAATCCCCGCACTGGCCCACGGCGTTCCCCATGCCGCTGGGGTCTTTTATCGAACCTATATTTTTGGGCTGCCTGGCCAGGCTGGCAAAACGCTCGCCGACCGGGCCGGCCTCCGCAAAGTCCTCGTTTGCCACCGCGATCTTCTCCCGTTCCGATAGTCGAAACACACCAAAGTCGAGGCAGGGGCCGTTAACGGGCTCCGCCCCCGCACGTATAATCGCTGGTGAACTGCATGAGACTTCCCTTGAGGAAAGCGGCCACCGCTTCTCCCACCGTCTGGGCCCCGCCGCCGTACAGGACGTTGATGCCCACCTGGTTGAAACCCATCAGGGGCCTCATGCCCATTCCGCCGGCTATCAGCACCTGCACGCCGTTTTCGGCCAGGTGGTTGACCGGGGCCATGCAGCCCCCCTGCTGGTGGGGAACGTTTTCGAGGGTCCGCACGTTCGTGACCTGGCCGTCGGTGACTTCCACCACAGTATAGAGGTCGCAGTGTCCGAAGTGAGCTCCGAGAAGCGAATCGAGTCCTCCAGGATAGTTCGAAGGAATGGCAACGTTGATGCTTTTCATGGTTTCTCCTCTGAATTTTTAATTTCCGCCCGACGTCCAGGTCGAGCCGTACCTGCAATTTCGCTGCGCCGGGGCCGGCTTTCTTAAAGCACTACCGCGCCCTGTTCGCAAGGTCTTTTATTTTCACCCAGGCATTGCGCACTGCCACGCCGAAACCCGTTTCGGGCAGTTCCGTCACGACGAGTCCCTTGACCATCGCCTCGGTGACGATCCGGTCGTGGGGCAGCTTGGCCACCACGGGATAGCCCTTCTTGCGGCAGAAGTTCTCTATTCCGTCCACCTCCTGGGGGTTGAGGTCGTATTTGTTGATGATCACCGCAAAACGTATTTTAAAATGCTCGCATAATTCGGCCACTCTTTCAAGATCGTGCCTGCCCGACGGCGTGGGTTCGGTGACCGCCACCGCCAAGTTGGCCCCGGAAAGCGAACTGATTACCGGGCAGCCGATCCCGGGGGCGCCGTCGCAAAGGACGAGTTCGCTGCCGTTTTGCTCTGCCAGTTCCCGCGCCGTCATCTTCAGCACCATCACCAGCCGGCCCGAGTTGGGTTCGCCGGGAAAGAGCTGGGCGTGCACCATCGGACCGAACCGCGTCAGCGACACATACCGGTTGCCGCAGCGTTTCAGGCGGAATTCGACGGCCTCTTCCGGGCAGAAGGCGACGCAAACCTTGCACCCTTCACAGCGCAGGGGATCGACCGCAAACCCGTTTCCGTTCGGACGTATGGCGTCGTAGCGGCACATGGAAGCGCACAGTCCGCAGCCGGTGCACTTCTCGGGCACGATTTCCGCCTCGTAGCCGGATTCGAACTCCTCTTCCCGGATGTGCGTCGGGCGGAGCAGCAGGTGCAGGTCGGGAGCGTCCACGTCCAGGTCGCAGATGACCTTGTTCGAAGCCAGGTGGGCGAAGGCCCCGGTGAGCGATGTCTTGCCGGTGCCGCCCTTGCCGCTCAGGATGACCACTTCACGCATTGGCGGCCTCCTTCCCGGAAATTTCGCCGGCCAGGCCGACGATCCCCGACCGGATGGACTCGAACGTGCGCCGCAGTTCCGGCGACAGGTCCGCGATCACCCTGCCGCGGGCGTACGCCTCCGCGATACGGCGGTCGAACGGGATTTCGGCCAGCAGGGGCAGCCGCTTCTCCCGGCAGAACCGGTACACCTCGTCGTTTCCGATCCCGGCCCGGTTCACCACCACCCCCATGGGCTTTCCCAGGGGAGTGAAGGCCTCCCACGCCAGCTTGAAATCATAGAAACCGAACGGAGTGGGCTCGGTCACCAGGACGATGACATCGCTGTCGATCACCGCGTTGACGGCCGGGCAACTCACCCCCGGAGGCGCATCCAGGATGGCGTCGTATCCGTTTTGAGCGATCATGTCGTCGAGCCTGTTCTTTACCTGCCGCATGAACGGGGGGCTCATCGCCTCCCCCACCCTCAGGCGGCCCATCAGGAACTCCGCCCTGCCGGCCCGGCCGCGGCTGATCACGCCCAGCTCGCGCCGACCCGGGGAAAGCGCCTTCTCGGGGCATATGGCGATGCAGCCGCCGCAGCCGTGGCACATTTCCGGAAACGTCAAAACCACCGATCCCATGGCGCTGATGGCCTTGAACTGGCACAACTCCGAACACGCGCCGCAATAGGTGCACTTGGACTCGTCAACCACCGGAATTTCGAGATAGGCCGTGGTGGTCTCCTCGATATCCGGGAGGAGAAACAGGTGCAGGTTGGGCTCCTCCACGTCCAGGTCCACCGCGACCACCGGTTTTTCCCACACGGCGGTCAGCGAGGCGCTCACCGTGGTCTTGCCGGTCCCGCCCTTTCCACTTGCCACGGACACGATCATCGTCCCGGTCTCCTGTTGGGCGCCTGGGCGGCCTTCAGGCCGCCGCTCCGGAATTTTTCCACCGCCTGGCGCACGGTCAGGCCGTCCATGTTCTGCACGACATCGACCTTGGCGGCCGAAAGGGCCTGAAACGCCTTGGGCCCCACAAAACCGGTCAGAACGGACCCGCAGCCGGCCTTCACGATGAGTTCGGCGGCCTGGATTCCGGCTCCCTGGGACATCATCTGGGTACTTCCGTTGTCGATGTAGCTGACTTCCATGCTGTCGAGGTCCACCACCACAAAACCGGCAGCCCTGCCGAAGCGGGGATCCACCCGGTCGTCGAGGCCGGGGCCTTCACTGGATATCGCAACTTTTTTCATCTCGGACTCCTGAAAACTTTATCTGCCCGGCCGGCAAAACCGCCAACCGCCCGAGCTGCCAAAGGCAAGGACCGTGCCAGCTCCCGGCCGGCGGCCCGGACTGCGGGTCGCGGAGCTTTCACCGGGGCCGTGGCATCTAATTGGGAACCATCCGCACCCGTGCCCCGCGCGGCGAAACGGCTTCGGGCGTGCCCGGACTTCCTCCGGGCCGGCCCGCCG
>LUZZ01000132.1 GCA_001603845.1 Syntrophobacterales bacterium Delta_01
CTCCTCGTCTGACCCCACTGGGCCCGGCTGGATTCGAACCAGCGACCAAGGGATTATGAGTCGGACTTAAACCCTCCATTTTGGCCTAAAAACGCGGTTTTGACCCCGCCACGCATCCTCACTTGTCCTTGTGCGCCCTTAGTTGTCCCCATGCGGCGCAAGAAAAACGCAAGAATTCTATCGGCCGTCCGTGCCTGTTCTGACATCCTGCTTGTCACCACCTATCGACAGGTCCGGCAGGGCAGCCACCGCCTGAGATTCAGCCCCACGGAGAACGTGCGAATAGATGTTCATCGTGAGGTTGACATCGCTGTGCCTCATGATCGTCTGTGCAACCTTAGGGTGAACATTGCCACGAGCGAGAAACGTTCCGCACTGATGCCGTAGACTGTGAAAGTCAAACACCTGGCCCTGTTCGTCCCTATAGGGGATTCCAGCCTCTTCCAAGTCCTCACGGAGCATCGTGGCCGTGTCCCACGGCATACCCTTGAACGCCCTTGTCGTCGGCAGCTTGCCCTGGAAGTAGGCTCGTAGCTCATGGGCGGTATCTGGCCGGAGCGGCAGGGTGGCCTGCCTCTTGTTCTTCGTGATCGTGGCGTCAAGCTCGATTGTGAGCGTGTCGAAGCGGAAGGCCCTTATGGTGATCTTCGATAGTTCGCCACGACGAAGGCCGGTCTCGATTGCCAGCTTGTAGACCAAAGCTCGCTCAGGCCCGGTCAGACCGTGCCGCGTCTCAGCCTTTGCCGTTGCAGACAGCAGCCGCCGCACCTCATCGACTTCCAAGGCCCGGCGAATCCGTCGCCGATCCTGCTTGACGTTCAAGGGCCGGATATGGAAGACCGGATTGTCAGTGACGACCCGCTCCCGGACAAGCCAGTTGCAGAACATCTTCATGGCCGTGAGGTACAGATTTGACCGCCTGAATGAGTTTCCGGCCTCGCGCCGTTGCTTCAAATACGATTCGAGCCGCCCGCCGTCGATGTCGGAGAAGAACACGAACCGGCAGGCTTCGCAGATCGTGTGCAGATCGTGGATCGTCTTGCTAATATGGCTCCTGCTCCGTTCCTTCGCCTTCAAGTGTGCTTCGAACGCCGCGACAAGCTCCGCCAGTGGTTTCGTCGCCGTGTTCGCCTTCTCGTCCAACAGGCCCCACTTGGCAAGCTCCGTCCGCATGGTCTTGGGAAGGGCCTCAATCCGTCGCCTCAGGTCCGTGTTGATCCCCTGACTGCTGCCCTTGGCCGCCAACAGGTCTTCAATCGTGGCCGCAACCCGCTGCGACGCCCCTTCATCGGTGAAGGCTTTCAGCCGCCTCGCGAAGTTGTTGTGGTCCCTGAACTCCAAATGGAAGCAGTTCGTTTCCAGGGTGACGCGCTTGCCGCTCTTGGATACCGGCGCGATGATTTCTTGACCGCGGGTGTTCGTGAATTTGGCGACGTTGCCGTTCTTGCGTCTGAGGATCTTCGCCCCCTCGGGAAGCGGTACTGTGTAACTTGGCTTGAACACTCTCATGGCTTCAATCTCCTATTGCAGGGTTTCGCTGATAGAGCCAGATACGCGTCGGCCCCTGTGAGCCTCTACAAGGCCCGATCTCGTGCCGTGGGGCCTCACTGTCGGTCGTTCGTCGATCCTGCGCCCCATGTTGGGGGGTTCCTGGGCCTGCCGGCGTCGGGGTTGAACCCTGATCCAGCGCCACCTTACCCTTGTGGAAGGTGGCGTGGCTCACGCCGGCCAGTGCGGCGGCTTCCTTCTTGGTATCGAAACCTTTGTCAGATTTCTGACAAAGGTTTTTCCTCTTGCCTCGTCCCCCACTCCCATCGGCACCCTTGCCCGATTCCTGTCTCTCCTTCGCCCGCGCCGCTATCAGCGCCACCTTACCCTTGTGAAAGGTGTCGTGGCTGACTCCGGCCAGCTTGGCGGCTTCCTCACGGGTCTTACTCGGTTGTGCAGATTTCTGCCTACCCGAAGGACCGCTACCGCCTCCAGCCTTCTGCTTCTCCTTCGCCCGCGCCGCTATCAGCGGCTCCGTGGCGCGGGTAAGGGCCTCAAGGACTGCCCGCCGACGTTGCTCTGCTCTGTTCTCCATGATGTCACCACCTCTCGAAACTGGGGACCGGTCGGAAGAACGCACAGCCGGCCCCCGCATGGACGCCTCAGTTGCCCGCCGCGCCGAACGCCAGCCAGTAGCGGACGGCTTCCTCGGCCGGCGCGTTGTCCGCGTCGGCACACAGTTCCCGAAGCCGGTCGGGGTTCTTGAACTTGCTGACGTGTGCGTTGAGCCGCGCCCGGGCCGCGTCAAGCTGATTGTCAATGCACTGACGGGAGTGCCGGGCAAACAGCGCGACAATCGCCGTTTGCGCGACCGGGTCCAGGTCGTCAAGGGCCTTGTCCAAGAACTCGTCGCCCGTGGTCGGCAGTTCGTCCATTTGCCGGCAGAACTCCGCCGTCGATTGCAGCGCTTCGCCGACGATGCGACGGACCAGTTTGGTTAGATCCTCAAGGGTGGCGGGAAGTGGGGTGGGTTCTTTGGGTTTCATACGTCACCTCTTTCTGAAAAAGTGGCCGGGGGTGTATGAGGCCCCAAAGAAGCCCGGTCGTCCTTGCGGATAGACCGTCCCCGGCCATGAACGTCGATAGGTGAAGAACTTGGTTTGAGTCTTTGGGTTTCATACACCTTCATTGTCGCCGATCCCCTCATGTCACTCAAGTGAAATCCGGCCCGCAAGGGAGATTTTCTCTCTTGCGAATCCGCGTTTTTCTCCCCAAAAGGCCGATTCATAAAGGCCCCTTGCGTTTTTACGGCAGAATCTCGGTCGCGACCGCCGTCGGCTGATCCACCAATGAGGCCCGATGCTCCCGGAGAAGGTCTACCGCATCATGCCAGTGGACATAGCGGTAGTGTCTCTCGTTGTAGTCGAACACATAGCACCAACCGTCCTTGTCGCACGCGTCGGCCACCTGAGAACGAATGATTGCCAGTTTCTCCCGGTCCGCTGGCAAGTCGCCATCAGCGTGTCGCCTGATTGCCCGAATGGAAGCAAACGACATCGGGGGCATGAGGGCCTCTCAAGAACAAAACCGGACTCGTAGCAACCCAGAGCCGATCATCGTCAAGTTGCAACTTAACCTGGGCCGGCCGGACGCGTTCACGACCGGCCCTTCCCTTTGACGGGGTGACGCCGTCTTACTTCTTGCCGACAACTTCCCCGGCAGGTTCGACACCGGCCAACGCCTCAAGCGCCGCACGGGTGCCCTCGAAGTTGCTCCGTACCGTATCCCTTGCGATAACCGCGTCTTCGATCTGTGCCGCCAATTCAGGATTCTGCCGCGCATACCAGCGCTGGCGTGCTTCTGCCGCGCTTTCAGCGGGCACCAGGGGCACAATCTTCGGCGCGCCCAATATGGCCTCGACCGTCAGCGTGTCGCCGGATTCGATCGCGCTGTGCAGAACCTCGATTCGCCGGACATCATTCATTGCCAAGAGTCTGTCCCTGACTTCGCGCTCGAGCATAAGCCGCTCGATATCACCCGGCTTGCGGGTCGGCGACACTGCCTGCTTTTGCAGTTCCGTCAAATCAGTCTCGATTTGATCGCAGAGCCGTACCCGCAGGACATCGACTCGCTGCATGGCTTCGCGCGCCAGTTCTGCCAATCGCTCACTCTGGCCCTTGCGGGACAGCCGATCATCGCGTTCGACGGCTTGCGCCTCCCGGTCGAACTTCGCGACAAGTTCCATCAGCGCCAGTTGCGCCGCGTAGCCACGGCCCGACGGCGATTGCCGCGAACGCTCATTCGCTTCGGGTTCGGGCAACTGATAGTCGAACCCAAATCGCGCACGGTCTTTGAGATGTTGCCTTGCCTCGCCTTTTGTTCTGAACATGACTTTCCTTTCGATTTTAGAATTGTTGCACTTCCCAAATTTGCTCCGTCATTGGAAATTCGTACGCCACGTAGTAACCGACCGCGTCCGACAAGTGCGTGAGCATCGGACTCGATTTCTTGTCGATCTCGGATGTGCCCTGCCGGTAGGACACGCCCTCAAGGTCCTGAATCATATGGACGCATCGCGGATCAACGAGAAGGTGAACCTTGCCATCGGCCGATTGCAGACGGCTATTCATGGCGTTGATCCTCACTCGCTCGCGCGGATTCGACGGCAGGACGCGAATCTCGAATCTCGACGGGACGTGAATCACCTTCGCACCGTAGGCCGCCGGGGATGTTTTGCTGCCGAACGTAGGCTCCAGGCACCTGCGAACGATGTCCCAGTCCGACCCCTCGACCTTCGCCGTGCCCTTGGCCCCGCCCGTGGCGTCGCCGTAGGCGATAACATCGCTTGGGTGACTGCCGTACCGCTCGATGATCTCGCGACAGACCCGCTGCGTATTCGAGTCGGTCGGAATCCAAACCTCATCAATCACCGCCGTGAACGTGGACGCGACCGCCGGATTGCTGCCGCGATATTTTTGCTCCTGCACGACCGCGCACGTCCCGGGATTCACGTTCCAATCGAAGCACAGGACCAACGGTAGCGTCGGATCGTAGGTCAACCGCTCATCCGCGTGAAGCTCCCGACGGAAGCCGTAGTAAACCCGACCCGTGGCGTCCAAGAAGCTCGCCTCGTACTCCTGCTGGAACGTACGTTGATCCAATTCGGCACGGGCAATCTCGATCTCTTCGGCCGGCAAGACCGTGGCCGATGTCCACGTGTGGAACGACCAAAGGCCCGCTATGTCTTCCTGGGCCTTCTGCGCCGCCTGCCAGAACCAGTTGCGACCGTCCGGCGTGCCGATCAACCACGCCTGCCCGCCACGTTCGCTCAAGCCCGGTCGGATATGCTCAAGCCAAGCCTCTTCCTTCACGTCGGCAGATTCATCGATCACCACAAAGTCAAGTGGACTGCCTTCCACACGCATCGGCGCATCAAGCCCCGTGACCATGATCTCCGCGCCGTTGCGCAGCTTGATCGTCAGTTCGCCCTCAGAGATTGCCTTGCGCGGGTCTTGCCCGAGAAGTGCCCACTGTGGAACCAGCTTCTTCACGTCGCCCCAGAAGACCCGCTTGGCCTGCTGATACGTCGGACCACCAAAGAGCACACGGAAGTCGGGATAAGGTGACGGAGATATGGCCTTGCGGACGCCGCACCTCTTCGCGAGTTCGCTCTTGCCCGACCGCCGCCCACAAGCCGCAACCCGGAACCGGGCAGGGCTCTCCCACAAGCGCCGCTGTTCGGCGTGCGGTCGAAGTGCATACCACCTTGTCAACGTGGCGCTGGTCACTTGCCCGATCTCCGATAGAAGTCCCGAACCGCCTTCACGATCCGCTCGCGACGATCAAGGGACGCCCGATCTCTTGCGGAACCGCCTATAAGCCCCAGAAACGGCAGTTCCCGATGATTCTTGCGTTGCGCTCGGATTCTCATGCCGTCCATTCGATACCTTTCTCAGCCTTCTCCCAACGCCGACAGGCCGCTTCGTAAGCCTCACGGGCCGTGCCGTAGTCACCACCGCCAACACTCGCGTCAATCATGCGGTCGAACGACTGCAACAGGTTGACGAACGACGCCGCCGGCTCCGTCGTGGGCCTTTCGCCTGTGTCGAAGTACCGTTGGACATCCTCACGCATCGACGCCTTGTCCATCAGCCGTTCGGCCCGATTCAGGAGCTTCGAGATTCTGGTAAGCCGCTGTCTCATTCCCCGATCCCTTCCGCGAAGGCTTTCATGCGATTCTCGAATTCATCCATCCGCGCAAGGATGTCGTCAGTGATGCCACCCTGCGCGAAGACGAGAATGTCTCGAGCGCAGAGCCGCTGCATATGCGTGATCGGCTTGCCTTTCACGCCGTCGATCAAGATGGATGCTGCTCGATTCGCCGCCAGACACAGCCGGCCCAAGGCGATGTTGAACATCTTCTGTCGGGCTTCGCGAAGGGCTTTCAGGAAGTCGCTATCTCGAAGCCAATTCTCCATCGTTCGGCGTGGAACATTCGACTGCTTGCACGCTGACGCCACCGTCCGGCATTTCAGCAGAGCAATTATCGCTCGTTGTTGTCGTGAATGAAGATTTGCCATAAATTGCCTCAGAATTGCTCGGCGATGAACATCTCCGGCTCCCTGACCGGACTACGCAAACCGAACTCGTCACGCAGTACCTCTCGAAGTGCCTCAGCCGAACACAAGTCTGCCAACGCCCGCTGCTTCCGCCTCAAGAACTCGACGGTGTCCATTGCCTCATCAACCGTTTTGCACAAAGCAACCGGCACGTACCCACTTGACCAGCCGCGACAAACCTACAAATGGTTCGTCCCGAGAACGTTGAACAGCCGGTCGATATTGAAGTTCGTCGCGCCGTTGCTATCGACCAGCGCCTCCACGACCCATAAGTCCCCAAGCTCTGCCGGCAGACCCGCTGCCGTTATGATCCCGATCCCGAGTTCTCTCATTTCTGTTTACCCCCAACAATGACTCCGAACTCTTGAAACGTGAGGCCGCTGGTAAGATCGTAAGCGAGACGCAAGCCCGTTCCCGGCGCTCGGGCCTTTTCGATGTAGATCGTCTGCCCGTGCTCAATCTCCATCTTGCCGACGGGAGTCTTGACCGTACTGGCCTTCTTGTCGTGCCGCATGATCTGTAACACACAATCAGAGAACCGCCCGTAAGCTGCCGACCCTGCAACCTTGTCCGGCGTGCCCTCGTCCGCGCCTTTAACCAAATGTGAAACCAGGACGACGGAACACTCGTAGTCAATTGCTGCCCGCTTCACGCGTCGCACAAACGCGGGGTCCGCGACCCACGGTTGCCCCTTGCGAACCGCCGCCGAAACAGGGTCGATGATGATCGCCCGCCGTCCCGCTTTCGCCTCTGCCTCAATCCATGCCGCGATGTCGTCCAGGGTTTCGAGTCCGAGTCCGGCGCTCACAATCGACGCCGCCGCCACCCGGTCCAGTTCTTCGCGATGTGTGTCGGTCAGTTCCCGCATTGTCCATGCGTTCGCTTTCTGCCAGTCAAGGTCGGTGACATCGGCCATGCCGGATGCCTGGGCAAGCGTGCG
The DNA here is from genome assembly GCA_001603845.1 of Syntrophobacterales bacterium Delta_01. Classification (GTDB taxonomy): domain Bacteria; phylum Desulfobacterota; class Syntrophobacteria; order Syntrophobacterales; family Syntrophobacteraceae; genus SbD1. The sequence goes on from LUZZ01000132.1 coordinate 7,048, forward strand.
GTCCATCAGGTCGCCGGCGTCACCTTCCAACAGGTACGCCGATGCAGATATGCCCTCACAAAGCCAGTACCGCAGAAGCTGGAGCGCGAAGAACGACTTGGCCGCGCCTTGCCGTCCCGCAATTACCGTCAACCGCCCCGGCGCTCCGAACCGCGTGAGCTTCGCCAGTTCCGGCCACGGGAGAGGTAGGCAGGCCAGTTCGCCCGACTCGATTCGTCGCAACCGATGCTCGTAGTCGGCAATCGGCCCCGTTGATCTTGCTCGCTTCACGGCGTCCAGGATCGCCGCTTTCGGATCCGCGCCAACGACCCGACATTGCTCGATGAAATCGTAGGCGTCTTCCTTTACCGCAAGGTCCAGGTCGCCCGGTTCGATCATCGACACGACGGGCCTCGGGTCCAGCTTCGCCAGAAAGCCCGCCACGGTCTTCATGTGCGCCCGGCCCGGATCGTCACTGTCGGGCCAGAGAATGACCTGCTTGCCCGCCAGTGGCCGCCAGTCGGCATACTGAGCCTTCCCTGCCCCGCAAGGCGACGTGGTCGCACAGATGCCCAGAGCAATCAGCGCGTCGGCGCACTTCTCGCCTTCAACCACCACGACCTGCTCGGCCCGTTCAATCCCGCTGCGATTGTAGAGAGGCCACGGCTTCGGCCCGGCCCGCATAACCCATCCGCCACGAACCGGGTGGGCTTGGCGGAACGCCTTCCCGTCCGGTGTTCGCAGCCGGAAAACGAGAAGGTCGCCGCCGTAGTCGTGCTCTGATTCGATCTGCCCACCGCGCGACACCGCAAGTCGCAAGTCGCCAAGGGTGGCGAAGACCCGCTCGCCCGGCCGCCTCTCGGCTTTGAGAATGTCGCCAACAGCCCGGCCTGAGTTACGCGACTGTAGGTCGAACACGTCGCCGCTGGCGTCGCACGCATGGCACTTGTACCGCCAGACGCCTTCGGGGTCCTGCCATACCGAACCGCTCGCGTGCCGATCATCGTGATACGGGCACTTGACCTCGCTACCGCGAATCTCTGCCCCGGCCTGCTCAAGCTCAGCCACGAGCGCCGCCCGATCCTGTCGAAGCTGCTGCTGTTCGATGTTCATGCCGACACCTCCGCGCACTGGGCATAGATTTCGTCAAGCTGCTCTTCCGTGGGAAGCCAGTAGTAGTCGCCCCGCTGGGGTTTCTTCATCTTGCTGAGCCAGACCGACCGCAACTTCGCCTTCCAGTCCTTGACCGGCCGGCCGTTGGAGTCCTTCCACCCGCGCTCCTCGTAGAAGGCGACGAACTCCGCGCCCTTGTTCGGTTCGGCGAAGTTGTTGTAGCCAAGCTCGAAGGCGTAGGCGTTGACCTCTTTGGCCGTGGGTGGAGCAAAGGGCTTCCTTCCCCTGGGCCGCGAAGCGGGTTTCTTCTTTCTACTTTCTTCTTTATCTTCTTCTGCCTCTTCTTGGGCTTTCGGCGGCTTACATTGGCTTACATTTGGCTTACACTGGCTTACACTCTTCCTTTGCCGGTGACGCCGGACGGCCTCTCGGGTTTGTTCCTTCCGCTTCTCGGGGTCACGACGTTCGCGGTACTTGGCATAGTTTAGGATTCGCCAGCCGCCGTCGATTTCTTCGACCCGCCGGCCCTCATACTCTTTGGTCCGGCTGTACGGGTCCGGAGACATCAGACGGTCAAGGGCTCGCTCGCACTCCTCGACGGTCACTCTCGCGATATGCGCCAAGCCGGGTATGCTGCCCTCCACGCGACCGCACGCGTCCGCCGTCGCCAGCATCGTCACCCACACGATCCTGGTGGGATTGTCTTCCTGCCAAATTGTTGACGTGACGATAGCCGACGAGAGTTTGGTAAAGTTGTTCATGATGCCCCCCTGCAAGAGTCTGCCCGTCCCTTGGTCCACCCGCTTCCTGGTCCGTGAAGGCCAATCCTGCCGGATTCTTGCGCCGTACTCCGAATTGCCGGCCATATTTCCAACCACCGGCCCCGCGCGGGCATACCGTGCCGGCACCAGGCCGCCAGTTCTTCGGCACTCCAAATCCGACGGTTGCCCAGCTTGGCCGCCTGGGGTCCAAGCTCGCCGGTTTTGTCCAGCTCGTAGACGAACGATCGCGCAATCCCCAACGCCGCCGCGACCTCTTGCGCGCTCAGACCAAGCCGGGGCGTGTGCGGGGTCTCGTTCATGGTTGCACCCCCTGTCGCAGCGACGGCGTGTCAAAGCTGACGTGTACGCCCAGCCGCTCCAGCTCTCGCAGGGCGCGCTGTGCCCGCTCCCAATCCTGACGTTGACGGGCGACCTCCAGCAAACAGAACCATGCCGTCGGGCTTTCGTTCGGGTCGGTCGATTGTGATTTAGTCGTTCTCATACCTATCGCGCAGAGGTAGCGCGAGGGTAGCGCATGAAAAATCACAACCGAAAGAAATGCAAGAACTTACGATTTTGAAGGGTAGCCAAAAAGGTAGCCGGCTACCCTTTATTCGTAAGCCTCAATGTCGCCGTCTTCGGTCTTGAATCCACGCGGCAGGCCAGCATGGCCTGAGTCCTTGAGCATCTGCCGGGCCGTCTTGTAGCGAGAGTACTTGTACAGAGTCTTTTCGTGCAAACCCGCTTTACGCGCGATGCGTTTATCTGTCCAATCAGGGTGCGCCGTAAGAATTGCCAGTGCCCGAGCCTCTCCGGGCAGCACCTCGTCCGGCTTAGCGTCGCGCGGCTTGCGTTTTGCCGCTGCTTCTTCCTGACGCTGATATTGCCGGTACTCCTGCTTCATCAGCGTCGCAATGCGGTTGTACTCAGACGCCAACGCCTCGTCCGGCCACTTGGCCGCGAAATCAGCCAATCGCAACCGAAATGCCTCCTGCCACGCAATCACGCGTTCGTCGGGAGGCCAGACTTCGCAATCAGGGTCCAACGTGAAATCGAAGTCGCCACTATTGCAGGCCGATGCCCAAACCACAGTGAGGAACACTTTCGCGCCGGCCAGGGCGCATGTCCGGTACTCGCCAAAGACCTTGACTGGCTCGCTCGGGAGAGGCCAGTTCGTTTCAAAATGCTCCCAGCGGGCCTCATTGTAGTCCTCTGCAAAATCGTCCTGGAACTGGTCAAGGCACAGCGCGAACTCGACCGCGTCAATCAACGCGTCGTCGTCCTGCCGAATCCTCTCTGCCAGCAGCGTCGCCCACGTGAAGCCGTTCGTCACGTAGTGAAACAAGCTTGTGAGATCGAACTCGCGACTCTCGTAGAGGCCGATCCGCGACCGCCAAAACGGCGATTCGCCGTCCGCATTCTGTGAGGCTAACTGCTGGAATGGAAGCTGGCCTTGCCACTGGCAATGGCCAACTGTGATGATTTGGTGAACATCCGTGTTCATATCCCTGCCTTTCTCAATCGGGCCGGACCAGACGGCATTTCGCAGGCAGGGGAGCGTCCTGCCGTCTGGGCCGCTTGTGGGAGCTACCCACCCGACCACCATAGTTTCAATCCGATGCTATTTTCCGCCGCCACAACGTCACTGGCAAGAAAAAATCACAGGATTTTCTACCCGATATAGTATATACTGGGTATATGCTTCTACGTAGAGGCAAGCCGGCCAGCGCGGCGGCTTCTCGCACGGGTGTCGATGGGTTTCGATAAGTTTGCAGATTTCTGCGAAGTTGCCCCCGGCTGGTTGCCCTTGCGAACCTTCTGGTTCTCCTTCGCCCACGCCGCTATCAGCGGCTTTATCTTGCCGGCGATCTCGATCCGTTGGAAGTCACTGACATTGCGACGGGCAAGCTGGTTCTCGATTGAGACTCAGTCGCGGAAATTGAGTTCGGGATGGTCGGTCTTTGCCCGCTTGGCTTTGGGGGCCTTCTTGAACGTCCGCATGTCTCGCGTCGGGGGCATATCAACCACCTTCCCGCCGAGCAGTTCTTCGATGGTTAGGATTTGCAGTCTCGGATGCCTGGTTCCCCAAGGCGAATCGTAGAAGCCGGCACTGGCTGCCTCGGTGCGCATAGGCTTGGTCGGCTTCTGCATCGTGATAAGAACGCCGATCTTAGCTTTCTCCCGGTCCATCACCCCGTGCAAGTCGCGGACGTGGGCAGGGCCAGTGTGGCCGGCTTTGACCGAGAAGATGACCTGCTTCGTTTTGCCACCTTCGCCCTCATCGTGGAAGTAGAGACGCCCATCAATACCCTTGTCCGCACCCTTCTTGCCCTCAGTGGGTCGCGCGCCTACCAAACCCAAGGCCCACCACTGGAATTGATAGGGGTCTGTATCGGCCAATTCCTGTGCATCCGGCAATGACGTCGGCTCACCAATCGTCTCATACGTCTTCACAACGTCATCGCCGAAGGTGTCCCGCAACCGATGTTTCATCAGACCGATGGCCAAGTGGGTGATGTCGATCCCGATCCACTGCCGTTTGAGACGATGGGCGACCGCTACGGTAGTTCCACAACCGCAGAAGGGATCGAGCACAACATCGCCTTCGTTACTGCTGGCGTTGATGATCCGCTCCAATAGGGCCTCGGGCTTCTGTGTGGGATAACCGAGACGCTCAGTCGCCTGGGAGCCGATTGCCTCAATGTCGGTCCACAAATTGTCCACACGAGTCAGTGGATCTCCGTCCGGCCGCACCTTCCGCCGGGGAATCCCGGAAGCCGTCCAGAAGACGTCACCCTGTGCGTCGAGTTTGGCCAGCTTGTCGCGCGTCATTCGCCAGCCCTCGGGACCGGGCGTGAAGCCGTTGTATTCGTATACCAGATTCGCCCTGGCCCCCATCGACGGCGAACGAAGCAGAGGCCCGCTGTAATACGGTCCTCGTTCATCCTTGTGGGTATAACGTTTCTCGGCCCCCTGGGAGTCGAGCAGCACCCTCACCGCGTCGGCGTGGAACTGATGCTGATCGGACCTACCATAAAACAGAAGCATATCTGTAGATGTTCCAAACCGCCGCGAAGCGTGTTGGGAACCTTTCGGCCTTTTATAACGCCGCCATATGATTTCGTTCAGGAAGTTGGCCACCCCAAACACCGCGTCCATCAGCATCTTGAGATAATGGCTGGCCGTAGGGTCACAATGGAGATAGATGCTACCAGTGGGTTTCAGCACACGATGAAGTTCCATGAGACGCGGGGCCATCATCGCCAGGTAGGCCAAGAGATTGTTTTCACCGAGGAAGGTACGGAAGGCTTGCATGGCCTGAGACACCTTGCCACCGGCCTCCACAACCTCCTCAAACGTCTCGGCAGCGGTTTGGTCCCATTGCCAAGTATCCTCAAATGCTTTGATCTGAGCAGCCGCACGGGAGCCATTCTGCTCAGCGAACAGGACGTTGTAGGTGGCGTTGGAATTGAATGGTGGGTCCAGGTAGACGAGGTCAACGGACTCGGCCTCAATGTGCCGTTGCAGAATTTCCAGGTTGTCGCCGAAAAACAGTCTGTTCTCCATAACGAGTCCGTCCCTCGATACGTGTGCCATTCCTGTCCAGTGAAGCGGGCTCAATGGTAGCACACTGAACACCACCGTCAAGGCCGGAGACGGACACCATCAAAGAAGCGGGGCCGCCCCCGATCAAGAGGACGGCCCCGAATCCTGCAAAAAACCCGAATGAAACGCAAGAAATGGATTCGGGCTCTTGGACTATGTCACTGACTGTGCTGTAACTCTCGCGTTGTCAAGTGGTTCCAAACTGGGCCCGGCTGGATTCGAACCAGCGGCCAAGGGATTATGAGTCCCCTGCTCTACCGCTGAGCTACGGGCCCGGGGAGGCGGGCGGTGG
>LUZZ01000133.1 GCA_001603845.1 Syntrophobacterales bacterium Delta_01
CCCCACCAGGAGCCCTCCCAGGTTGTAGCCGGTGACGCACTTCACGGTGCGGGCGCCGGTTTTTATCAGCTCCCCGTTCACGTCGAAAAATTCAAGCCCCATCACGTAATCCCGCGTCACCCCGTAGCGCAGGCCCCGAAGGCCGCCCGCGTTTTCGGCCACGTTGCCCCCGATGGTGGAAACCGCCTGGCTGCCGGGGTCCGGGGGATAAAAAAGCCCGGCCGCCTCCACCCGGGCGGCAAACTGCGCCGTGATCACTCCGGGTTCCACCACGGCGTACAGGTCCCCCTCGTTGACCTCCAGGATCCTGTTCAGAGCGTTGGTCAGGATGACCACCCCGCCTTCTTTGGGGATGGTGCCGCCGCTGAGATTGGTGCCCGATCCCCGGACCGTGAGCGGGAAGCCGTTATCATTGCACATTTTGACGGCTTTTCCGAGGGTTTCGCTGTTTGTGGGCCGTACGACCAGGGCCGGAACGACGGGGTCGAGCACGGCGGCGTCGTAGGAATAGGCAAGCCGGTCGGCCTCGCCGGCGAACACGTTCTGTTTACCCAGGAGGAGTTCGAATTCTTTGATCGCGGTTTTACCGATCATGGCGGATTCCTTTGCTTGGGCGGGTTATGGAAACTGGTCTTACCAATCTACAGAGATGGGGGACATCCCGGAGCAATCCCTCCGAAATCAGTATGATAATAGGGAGATACTAAAAATAAAGTCAAGCCAAAAAATTGTTTTACCAGCATCATTTTTCCCCTTGACTTGGGATTTACGCTTTGCTAATCAGGAGCGTACGGAATCCAATTATTGGTATTACCAAATTTTAAAGCGCCTCTCTACCGGAGGCGGCCACGCCGCGCCATCTCCCCGGTCGCGGCCAGTCTCAAGCAACCGTATTCGTCGACGGTCGTTCATTCTACTCTCATTTTTCGCCCCCTCGAAGGAGGTATGATGTCATGACTTGGAAGATGGTAACCGACCCCATGGGCAACATCGGGCTCTCGGCGCTCCTGGCCGCAGTACCCATTTTCTACCTGTTCTGGGCGCTGGCGTTCAAACGCATGAAGGGCCACTGGGCGGCCATCAGTTCCGTGGCCATCGCCCTGGTGGTGGCCGTCGCCGCCTACGGCATGCCCGCAAACCTGGCGATCCTGGCCACCATCAACGGGATGCTGTTCGGCGTGTGGCCCGTCGCCTGGATCGTGGTCACCGCGGTGTTCATCTACAATCTTTCGGTCAAGACCGGCCAGTTCGAAGTCATCAAGAACTCCCTGGCCTCCATCTCCGATGACAGGCGCATGCAGGCCCTGCTCATCGCCTTTTCCTTCGGCGCCTTCCTGGAAGGGGCCGCCGGGTTCGGCACCCCCGTGGCGATCTCGGCCGCCATGCTCGCCGGCCTCGGTTTCGCCCCCATGTACGCCGCCGGCATCTGCCTCCTGGCAAACACCGCCCCGGTCGCCTTCGGGGCCATCGGCATTCCCATCATCGTGGCCGGGCAGGTCTCGGGAGTGGACACCATGGCCATCTCCCAGATGGTCGGCCGCACCCTGCCCTTTCTCAGCGTGCTCGTTCCCCTGTATCTCGTCATCCTGATGAGCGGCTGGAAAAAGGGATTCGAAGTGTGGCCCGCCGCCCTGGTGTGCGGGGGCTCCTTCGCCATCACCCAGTTCCTGTCGTCCAATTTTCTGGGCCCCATGCTCCCGGATATCCTGGCCTCGATCGCCTCCATTGTGTGCACGGTCATCTTCCTGAGGTTCTGGCACCCGAAGGAAAGCTGGAGGTTCCCGCACGAAGCCGCCTCCGAGGGCCGGGAAAAACTCCGGTACAGCGGCGGAGAGGTGTTCAGGGCATGGACCCCCTTCATCCTTCTTTCCATTTTCGTTGCCGCCTGGGGCGTGCAGTCCATCAAGCAGTTTCTCGATCATTTCTTCCTCTACAAGTTCCAGATCGCGGGCCTTCACAACATGGTGATCCGGGGCGACAAGCCCATCGCGGCCGTCTACTCCTTCAACCTGCTGAGCGCCGCCGGTTCGGCCATCCTGCTGGCGGGCCTTTTCTCCATCCCGGTGATGGGCGCCTCGGCCCGCACGGCCGGGGAAGTCGCGAGCCAGACCCTCAAGAGCCTGCGCTGGCCCATCGTCACCATATCGACCATTTTGGGATTCGCGTTTATAATGAACTTCTCGGGCATGGCCACGACCCTGGGCCTGGCGTTCGCCGCCACCGGGAAGGTTTTCCCCTTCTTCGCGCCCTTCCTCGGCTGGCTCGGCGTTTTCATGACGGGTTCGGACACGTCCACCAACGCTCTTTTCGCCAAGCTGCAGGAAGTCACGGCCACTAAAATCGGCGTCGATCCGGTCATCACCGTGTCGGCCAACACGTCGGGCGGAGTGTGCGGCAAGATGATTTCGCCCCAGTCCATCGCCGTGGCCACGGCGGCCACGGGGCTCGTCGGAAAGGAAGGCGACATCTTCCGCTTCACGCTCAAACACTCGCTCCTTCTGACCGCCTTCATCGCCGTCATGGCCGTCCTCCAGGCATACGTGATCCGATGGATCGTGCCGGTTTACGCGAAAGCGACATCGGCCGCCGCCGCGCCCGTCAAGGCCGCCGCCGCGTTCAACCCCGCGGTGGGCGGGACCTGGCTGGCCCTGGCGCTGCTGGTGGTCGTCATCATAACCATTTCCGCACGAGCCATGGGGAAGGGGAAACCGTCCCTGGCCTAGGCTCCTGACGGAACTGCCGGAAACATAACCACGAAAGCCCGAGGTGGTGCGCCGTCCGGTGCGCACTCCTCGGGCTTCTTTCGAAACCGGGAAGGATGGACGCCATGGAGCAGCCGCAAGGCACGGAACTGTTGAAGCAGAGGGCCCGGGCCGTTCAGACGGTGGTTTCCGGGGTGGGAAGCATGAAGGAAGCCCTGGACTACGCAATCGAGATAACCCAAAAACAGGGAGGCTCGGCCATTGCGGCGCCGGCCATGGGCAAACACGCCTCCGTGCTGGGAAGCCTTTGCAAAAAGAACGGTCTCTCGCTCTTTACCAAAAGCCTCCGGGACCACATCGGGGCAATCGACACCGGCCTGACCCTGGCCGACTGGGGGATCTCCGAAACCGCCACCCTGGCCATCGATTCCACGTCCGAGGACGTGCGCATCGCCACGATGCTGTGCGAAACCCACGTGGCGGTCCTGCCCGAATCGCGCATCGTGCCGGACACCGCCGCCCTGGAGGAGGAACTGACCCGCGCTTTCCGGACCGCTCCCCGGTACATGGCTTTTATCAGCGGGGCGAGCCGCACCGCCGACATCGAGCGGGTGCTCACCATCGGAGTGCACGGACCACGGGAATTGCACCTCCTGATCCTGGAGGAGAACAGATCATGAAGCAAACCCCCCATGACCTGAAAACATACAGAAAAGATCTGAAGGACGCCCTCCGGAACCAGTTCCTCGGCGCGACGCTGGACGCCTTCGCGGGCGCGTATCCCACCTCCAGGGAAAACGCCTTCGCGGGCATCGACTTCGACGCCCTGGTGTGCGAAATAGCGCGGGGAAAGGACGAATCCATCCCCAACCTGGAAAAACTGCTGGAAGAATTTACCGCCCGCGCCCAGGAGGCCGGCGTGCACGTGCACTTCGCCCGCACGGCCTTCGAAGCGAACTCCATCATTGCCGCCATCGCACGGGAAAACGACGTCCGGCGCATCGTCAAGAGCAAGTCGATGACCGCCGAGGAGACCTTTCTCAATCCCCACCTGGAGCGGGAAGGCTACGAGGTGACGGAGACCGACCTGGGAGAGTGGATCATCCAGCTTCGGGGCGAAGGGCCGTCGCACATGGTCATGCCCGCCATCCACCTTTCGCGCAGGGACGTGGCCGGGCTGTTCACCGAAGTCACCGGGAAGAAGCAGGACCCGGACGACATCGGCGGGATGGTGAAGGTGGCCAGGCGCGAGCTGCGGCAAAAATTCATCGAAGCGGACATGGGCATCAGCGGGGCCAATTTCGCGGTGGCTTCCACCGGGACGATCGGCCTGGTGACCAACGA
>LUZZ01000134.1 GCA_001603845.1 Syntrophobacterales bacterium Delta_01
CCACCATTTCAGAAGGGCTGTGGATGTAGCGGCAAGGGATAGAAAGGCAGCCAGCCGGCACGCCCGCGCGAGCGCGCTGGATGGCGGCGCCATCCGTCCCACCGGCTTCGAGCACTTCCATTTGGTAAGGCAGTTTTTGGGCTTTTGCCTCATCCACCATCCACTTAACCACCCGCGGATCCGCGATGAAGGACGAGTCGCGCACCTTAATCGCCGGTCCGTTCCCGAGCGCGACCTCCATCTTGATGCCCATAGGGGTGTCGCCCGTGCGGGTCACATCCACCGCCAGACCAACTTCGGGGTCCACGCCATACGCTGCCGTAACCGCGCCGCGCAGCCCCACTTCTTCTTGCACGCTAAAAACGAAAAACAGCTCATTGACGCCTGGGTCAACTTCCTTCAGGGCTTCAACCGCAATGGCGACCGCCACACGGTCGTCCATGGATTTTGCGACAACGCGCTTCCCCAGGTCGAGGAATGGGCGCTCAAAACCGCAAACATCGCCAACACCCACTTTGCTGTCCGCTTTGGATGTCGCTCCGGTGTCGATAAACAGTTTAGGCAAGTCCGGATGTTCGTCTTTTTCCAAGCGTTCCATCCCAATCACACCCTGAGCTCCGTTCATAAAGAGCACTCTTCCGCCCAGACAAGTGAGTGGGTTGATGCCGCCAATCGGCAAAAACCGCGCGAAACCGTTATCATCCACATGAGTGACCATTAAGCCGATTTCATCAATGTGGGCGGAGATCATCACCCGCTTACCGCCGGCTTTCAGCGCGCCTTTGCGGGCAATCAGGTTGCCAAGCGCGTCGGTGTAGACTTCGTCCGCGAAACCGCGGATTTCAGCCTCGATTTTTTCGCGGATCACATGCTCGGAGCCAGAAGGTCCGGGGGTTTCAACCAGCGTTTGTAAAAGAGTCCATAACTGAGTGTTTTTCTTTGCCATTAGATTTTCTCCTGCGGGTTTAGGATGCTTCGATTTAGCCGGGACAGTGCCGCGTGCATAAGTTTTAGGGTGTTAATCTCATCATCAATCCGGATCAGTCCGGCTGGCGAATGGAGGTAGCGCTGAGGAACCGAAACCGATACGCTCGGCACGCCTGAGCGCGTTTTGTGGATCTCGCCGGCATCAGTGCCGCCCAGCCCGGGCTGGCGGAATTGCCAGGGGATTTTTTCGGCTTCGGCGGTCTCCACCAGCCACTTAATCAGCCGCTGGTCGCCGATGGTGCCGCGATCCATGATGTAAATCGCCGGTCCATCGCCCAGTTTGGTGTTGTGGCTGTTGTTTTCAAAACCGTCATAGTGGGGCAGATCGTTGGCTGGGGTTGAGTCCAGCGCGATGCCAATTTCTGGGTCAAAGCCGTAGGCAGCCGGTTTCGCGCCGCGCAGACCGAGCTCCTCCTGGACCGTGAACGCCGCTAAAAGATCAATATTCTCAGGGGCATGTTTTACCAGTTGGATCAAGTTAAACACCCCCAGGCGGTCGTCTAACGCCTTAGAGCGGATGCTTGGACCCAAAACCGTAAACTTGGTGGCAAACGTTCCCCGATCGCCAACCTTGATTTTGGATCCGCCTCCCAGCCCGGCGTCCACCCGCAGTTGCTCCACCTTCAGCACCTGTTTGCGCTCATCCGGCGTGGTGAGGTGGATGGCTTTTGCACCAATTACCGCCGGGATGTGATCCCGCCCGATGATGACAGGCTTGCCGACCAACTGGCGCGGGTCAACCCCGCCCAAAACGCGGAACTCAAATATGCCGTCCCCTTCGTCATTGACGATCATAAAACCAACTTCATCCATATGAGCGGCGATCATGACGCGCACGCGGTCCTCGCCTTTGCCTTCGCGCCGCACCAGGACATTGCCCATCGCGTCAACTTTGGTAACATGAGCAAACTCGCGCAGCTCTTCCAGAACAATCGCGCGCACTTCCTGCTCATCCCCAGAGGCGCTGAGCGCATTGCAGAGGCGGGTCAGTAAATCCAATTCGGATTTGCCCAGACGGGGATTAAACTTTGTGGGAATCTTCGGTTTTGCCATTTTGGTTTACTCCCAGATCACAGTATTCATAAAATCGAGCGGAAGATTGGCAATAAACTCAGCCATCAGCCTTCCAGCCCGCCGAACGTCTTTCAGAGAGATCATTTCAACTGGCGTGTGCATGTAGCGCAGCGGAATGCCGAGCTCCACCACAGGGATGCCAGCTTCCACCACCTGAATGCTCCACGCGTCTGTGCCCGACCCGCTTGGCGCGAGGTCTTTCGCCACGCTGATCTCATATTCCTCAGCCGTTGCCAGCAGGGCTTTATGCAGCGCGGGATGATTGCAGCTGCCCCAGGTGAGCGGCGTCACCTTGCCCATGTCAAAGTTGCCGATACCGGCGCCGCCTGGCGCTTTGGCGAAGGTAACGTCGATCACGATCGCGAAATCCGGCTTGACGGCAAACGCGTCGACCAACGCGCCAATCCCGCCCACCTCTTCTTGCGAGGTTGCCGCCGCGACCACATCCCAAAGGTGTTTGCGGTTGGATAGCATCTCAAGCGCCGCGGTTACCGCCGCGACTGACGCGCGGTTATCGAGCGTGTGCCCGCTGAGGCACTCGCCGCCAAGCTCCATCGGTTCGGTGGCAAATGAAATCACATCTCCCACCCGCACCAGCTTCTTCACTTCCGCTGGCGTCAGACCGGTATCCACAAGCAAATATTTTTGTGGAAGAGGTCCCGACTGCCCGTCCTTTGGCAGCAAATGCGCCGGCGGCATAACCACCATCCCCGGCACATCTCGCGCGGTCCCGGCGTTGGTAGCGTGAATCGTCACCATCTGTCCGGGCAAAATTCGCGGATCGACCCCACCGACCTGGGTAAAGCGCAAAAAGCCTTTATCTACCCCAGTTACCATCAGCCCAATCGCGTCCATGTGCGCCGCGATCATCACGCTGGGGCGCGGTTCTGCCCCTTCGCCGTGTTGGATAGCCAGGAGGCTGCCGAGGTTATTGACCCTGATCTCATCGCTCAGAGGCTGCCAGGTTTCCCGGATAATCTCGCGGATCGGCGCTTCGTAGCCGCTCAGACCCGGAGCCGAGATCATTTCTTTCAGGTGTTTTTTCAAATCAAGTTTCATAAGCCTCTCTCATGGGTTTGAAGTTGGGTTAACAACAATTTCGGTCGCCGTTGGTTCAGAGCTATCCGGCGGTGTTGGTGTTTGCGTTGGAGGCGCGGCCACCGTTGCGGTCCAGGTAGGCGTGCCGGTTGAAGTTGGCGGAATCGTATTCGTGATGGTTGGCGTCACACTCGCCGTCCGGGTCAGATAGGGAGTGAGCGTGACGC
>LUZZ01000135.1 GCA_001603845.1 Syntrophobacterales bacterium Delta_01
GTGCATGACTGGTACCGTTTTGTCCTTTCATTCCCACCGCACCTCGTCCGCAATTACCTGGAACGATTCTGTATAACGGCAGGCCAGCAAGTGCTGGACCCCTTTTGCGGCACCGGTACTACAGTAGTGGAATGCAAGAAGCTCGGAATACCCTCCCTGGGTATAGAATCACATCCGATGACCAGCTTTGCCAGCGCCGTAAAAACAAACTGGTCGGTTGACCCGCAATGCCTGGGGGAGCATGCCAGAGAAATTGCCAAGGTTGCGGAAAATAAATTCAAGGCAGAAGATGGGCCGGGCCTGAGCGAGGAGGCCGAAAAGCTGCTGTTGAAGCATTCCATCAGCCCCAGGCCGCTTAAGAGAACGCTTGCACTGCTGAGTGCGATCCGCGATCAACGCACCAATGGGTACCGGGGCCACGAACTGTTGGCCTTGGCTAAGACATTGGTCAGTGCTGCGGGAAATCTGCGTTTCGGTCCCGAAGTGGGAATAGGCAAGATAAAAAAGGATGTGGAGGTAATCCTTTATTGGCTGGAAAGTATCCGGATCATGCGCCAGGACCTTCTAAGCCTGAAAGACCGGGCCGAGGTCCGGAGCCGGGTTCTCCAGGGCGACTCGCGGGAAATGGTGAGAGAGCTCAAGCCGGGTTCCATTAATGCTGTAATTACCTCCCCACCTTATCCAAATGAGAAGGATTATACCCGCACTACCCGCCTGGAATCGGTAATTCTCGGCTTTATCAACAACCGCAAAGAGTTGCAGAATTACAAACGGAAGCTTGTCCGGTCGAATACACGAGGCATATACAAGGGCGACAACGATTCCGAATATATCAGCAGTTTCCCACGGATTATGGAGCTTGCCGACACGATAGAAAAAAAACGAATCGAGCTGGACAAGACCAGCGGATTCGAACGGCTGTATGTCGATGTTGTCAGACAGTATTTCGGCGGTATGGCGTGCCATCTGGCAGGACTTAGGCAGGCGCTTGCTCCCGGAGCATTTCTCGCTTACGTGGTTGGTGATCAGGCCTCTTTTTTCCGCGTCATGATAAAAACAGGCGAATTACTATCCGAAATAGCCGTATCACTTGGGTATGAACTGGTCGGAGTCGATCTTTTCCGGACCAGATTGTCCACCGCCACCGGGGACCAGCTTCGAGAAGAGGTTGTTGTTTTGCGTTGGCCCGGATGAAAGGGTACGAATTGCCTGCTTCTAAAAACCACTAATGATGAGAAACACTATCGCCTCGTGCACCCGGCTGAAATATCCCGAGAAGACCTCCTGGCCCACCGTTCACGTCTGCCGAGGCGCACGTAGGTTCACTGCCTCCAATCACGCATACACCACGCTGCCGCCCGTCAGGTCCACCTGCTCGGTTTCCACCATGCCGGAGTAAATCGATCCGCTTCGGCCGTCTATGGCGATGGTGTCGCCGGTTTTGAGTTCGTGGTGGTCGATGACGCATTTTTTCTCGCCCTCCCACACCCGCATCCGGCTCACGCCCACCACGCACACCTTGCCCAGCCTGTGGGCGACGATGGCCGCGTGGGACGTCGCCCCGCCCTTGCTGGTCAGGATGCCGTCGGCCACCGAAATTTCACGAATGTCGTCCGGGACCGTGTCGGAGCGCACCAGGATGACCGGCGTGTCCGGGTGTTTTTCCTTGAGGCGCCGGATGGTTTCCAGGTCGAAGGCCACCAGGCCGGACAGCGCCCCTCCGCTGACCCCGATTCCGCTGCCCATGTAGCGCGAGGGGAGGTCCTCGGTGGCTTTGAAAACGGGATGGCTCCGTTTGACCCGCGGGGTCATGTTGCGCGCCTGGAGCACGTACACGCCCTCTTCGCCGGCTCCCTGGAAGGTGAACTCGATTTCCTGCGGGGCCCAGTTCTGCTCGTAGATGAGCCTGCGCGCGATGTCGGTCAGGCGCCTGTAGACCATCGGAAAGAGTATCTCCAGGGACGTCTCCTTGCGCTCTCCTTCCGTCAGCCTTTGTTTTTCCGAGAGCGGCAGGGTCTTCACCAGGCCGCCCACCACGTCTTCGCCCTGGTTGCCCCACGTGAAGTCGCCCACCGGGTCGATGCTGTCCTCGGACGTCCACGGGTTATGGGTGAACATGACCCCCGCGCCCGAGTGAATGTCCAGGTTGCCGAAAACCATGGCCTGGATGGTGACCGCCGTGCCCCAGTTATCGGAGAGCATCATTATTTCCCGGTAGGTCTTCGCCTTGGGGGAATCCCACGATCTGACCACCTGCTGGATCGCCGTAAAGAGCTGGTCTCGCGGGGAATCCGACAGTTCGATGTCCTTGGACATGATGACCCTGCGGTAGGCGAGCGCCACCTCCCGTATTTCCTGCGGGGAAAACTCCCGCTTCACCTGCCGCCGGTACTTTCTCTTGTAAAATTCCATGATGGTGCCGAACTCGTCGCGCGGCATGTCAAACGACATGCCCCAGGACTGGAGGAACCGCCTGTAGTTGTCCCAGGCGAACCACGCCTCGCTCGTTTCGGCAATCAGCCCCTCGACGATCTGCTCGTTGATCCCCACGTTCAAAAAGGTGTTCATCATCCCGGGCATGGACACCGCGGAACCGCTTCTTACCGAGAGGAGCAGCGGTTTTTGGGGATTTCCGAACTCCCGGCCGGAGTGCCGCTCGATGGTCTGCACCTGCGCCATCACGCGTTCTTCGAAATCTTCGCGCGAATGCGAGAAATTCTGGATGACCTTGCGGCACCGGAAATACTCGGTGGTGATCACGAACGCCGGCGGGGTTTTGATGCCGATGGCGTGCAGGTGGGCGAGGGTGTGGCCCTTGTTGCCCATGTGGATCAGGTCGAAGGTGCCCGGGGCCGGCGCAAAGATGGCGGTGACCGTCTTTTTCGGGTCGTAGCTCAGAAGCAGGTCCAGGTCATCGCTGCTCAGTTCCTCGCGCTGAGTGGCCAGCGTGGTCAGGATGCTGGTGATGAAGTGGTCGAAATACTGGAGGCCGAACGTCCGGGCGATGAGGTCGCGCAGGAAGCTCTCCGAGAGCCTCTGGTGTTTTTCCGCCGGGGTTTCTCCCGTCCTCTGGTACTTTGGCAGCAGCCGGTCTTTGCCGAGTTGCCGGATCACCAGTTCGAGCATCTCGTCGTGGACCGAGTGGTAGTTGGTCTGGATGATCTGCTTGAGCGCCTCGGAAAAGCCCCTGAAAATGTCCATGTACTGCGAGTGCGAGAAGCGCGGGACTTCCAGGGCTTTCATGAACAGCTCTTTTTGAAGTTCGAGCCGGTTCGAGGTGATGCCGTTTATTTCCAGGGCTTTCGTGAACAGCGGAATGGCCTTGGCGATGCGGAAAAAAGTGGCGCGGGTGATAAAGCTGAGATTAAACGAGAGGATGATTTCCTCGAAAAGCACGTTGGCCAGGTTTTCCAGGCGGAAGGTGAGGCCCAGGGCGTCGAAGCGCGGCTCGTTGTAGGAGCCGTACATCGAGGGAATATCCACCGCGATGTGGCGCTTGTAGTAGATGTTTTCCATGATGTGCAGTTCGCCGGGGGTGAGGATCACTTCCCGGAGCGCCATCAGGTAGTCCAAAATGGCGGCCAGCTTGACGTAAATCTGGTCGCTGTTCAGCGCCTCGATCAGTTTTGCGGGGTCCGGAAGGCCCAGCGCATGGGCGCGCTGGAGATGGAGCTGGATGTCCTTGAAGCTCAGGGCGTACTTTTCGTGGAGCAACTGGTAAAACTGGATCATCAAAAAGGCGCGCTTCCGCTCCACTTCGGACACATCCGGCACCTGGTCGATCATCGAACGGGCTTCGGCTTCCGTGAGGTCGAGCAGGTCCTGCACGTGATTGATGGTCCGGGCGCTGAAAATGGACTGGAAAATCTTGTGGATGTCTTCCACCAGCGGGCCGGAATCGGGGATGTCCTGGAAGATCTCGGGCGGTATCAGGCCTTCCAGGCGGCTCTTGTCCAGGGTGCGCCAGTATTCGATGATTCCCTGGAGGAAGGTCACCACCACGTTGTTGCTTTCCACGTGGCTTTGCTTGCGCAAAAAATGGATCAGCCGGTCGCTTCTGCCGGTGATTTCGTCCACGTCCGTCGAAACGGTGCGCAACTGCCCTTCCGCGCCGATCTGGTTGAAGTAGACGGGAAAGAGTTTCGAGAGCTGTTTTACCAGGTTATACACCGGGCGGATGGGGGCGTTCAGCAGTTGGCTCACGTCCTTTTGAAAAAGGTCCGTGTCGCGGATGAAGATGCCGCCCAGCGACAGGTTCACGATCAGGGCGGAGAGCAGCGTCCGCGTCCGGATCGGGTCTTTCCTGATGATGTCCAGCCAGACCCGCACGTTCGTCAGGTGGGCCGGGTTTACCGGGATCTGCCAGTGCTGGCTCACCTGCCCGAGCATCGGGGGCTGGAAGCCGAGCCGCACGATCTGGTTTACGAAATTGTCTATGAGGCCGCGGTCCTGGGTATCCAGGATTTCCATCCCGATGGTGTGGATTATCTGGAGCGCCGCCTGGGGGTAGTTCTGAAGGGACTTCCCGATGGTGGTGAAAATCCGGTCGAATTCGATTTCCAGCCGTTCGCGCGGCTCCCGCTGAATCCACCTGCCGATTTCGAAGTTGATCTCGCGAAGCGTTTCCTCGTGAATGGATTCCAGCCCCTTGATTTCCATGATCTTGAGCCGCACGATCATCGCGATGTGGGGCGCCTGCGGGTCCTTGTCCCGGTACCGGGTAAGCCTTTCCGGCAGGTGGAAATAGAGCTGGGTGATCTCGTGGAAATCGGTCATTCCCGTGAGCTTTTCCACCGCGCTGCGTGCGTCGGGGTCGGCCGCAATCTCGCCGGAAAGGATTTCCATGCGCGCATGAAGCCGGGAGTGGCTGAGCACCATGCACTCCTCCGCCCACTCGGGAAGCGTGCCGCTGTCCTGCGCGTACTTGGCCGGCCATCCGCACGGGTCTTCCCGTTCCATCCAGAACGTGTACGTATCCCGGTAGAACCTTTCCAGGAACGTCCTCAACTCCGCGAACGAGGCGGGATCCTTCCATATCCCCAGCAGCCGGACCACGAGATGTTTGGGGGGATAAAAACTGCGCATCAAAAATTCGAACGGACCTTCCGGAAGCTCGGCCAGTTCGTGGAAAAAAGAGCGCAAAATCCCCTCGTGACACGACGGGTCCGATTCGAAGAGCTTTTCCAGTTCGAAAACGGAAGCCCCTTCGGGCAACGGCCGCGCAAGTTCTTCGGGCATCTCGTCGGTGAGTTTCGTCCAGAAGGAGAACAGGTTGTCCGCCGCCATGCTGCGGGTTTCGAAACGCTCCGATTCCGTCAGGGCGTGCACCAGGATGCGCGAAAGGAGATAGATGACGTTCCCGCACAGCCGGTGGTTCTTATACAGCCGGAGGTTGTTGATGGCGTAGCGGTGGGTTTCCTGCACCACGAACTGCCAGTTCCTGTACTTGTGGTGGTATTCGATGAGGAGTTCCCGTGCCTGCTTCACCTTGCCGGCGTAGCCCCGGACGGCTTCTTCCAGTACCTCGAAAGAGCAGGGGATCACTACGCGTATGTTGGTCAGGTCCAGGTTTCTGGTCAGAGCGTCGGACTGGATATGTTCGCCGTTCATGCAAAAAATCGCTTTCTCCATTTGGATTCGCTCCCC
The DNA here is from genome assembly GCA_001603845.1 of Syntrophobacterales bacterium Delta_01. Lineage (GTDB taxonomy): Bacteria > Desulfobacterota > Syntrophobacteria > Syntrophobacterales > Syntrophobacteraceae > SbD1. Next base: position 5,647 of record LUZZ01000135.1, read on the forward strand.
GGCAGCCGGGGCCGGCTGCAATAACAATAATCGGCGCGCCGTCCATTCCGGCAAAGCGTTATTTCGAAAGGAGCTTTGCGGACACCGGGCGGGCTCGGGAGTGATCGGATTCTGCCCCGGAATACTCCGGCCGTTTTCGTGCCTATACCCTGTTGCGCTACGGTTGAAATGTAAACGCAAGACGCGCGGTCCGCCACTACGGGAGCCGGAATTCCATGAGCACGGCGGGTTCCTGGTACACGCCGTAGTAGTTGGGCCGCTCCCCCACCTGCCGGAACCCAAAACTCTCGTAGAGCCGCCTGGCCGCCGTGTTGCTCTTTCGCACCTCCAGGGTGGCGATCCTCGCCTTTTTGTCGCAGCCCGTCCCGATGGCGTGCGCCAGCATGGCCCTGGCGATTCCACGCCTTCTGAAGTCCTTGTGGACCGCAATGTTTAAGATCTGTATCTCGTCGGCAACGCACCAGTAGCAAACATACCCCAGGATACCGCCCTCCGGCTCCGCGCCCCCGGCCGCCCTGGCCGCCAGCAGGTGCGAGCACAGCCGGCCGATCTCCTCCAGGAAAGACTGTTCCGTCCACGGCTCGGGCTGGCTTTGCTTTTCGATTTCCAATACCGCGGGAATGTCTGACTTTTTGAGGGGTGATATTGTGATGTCCGTGCCCACGCTTTGCTACCGTTGCGGCGATGAAGCCGACTTTACCGAGCGGGAAAGCACTTCGCTGGCAAGAGATATGTGGCGCTGCCCGTATTCCTTGACTATGGAAGCCGCTTCCTGCAGCGTGTGCCCGCTCCTGCAGCCGGCGAGCTTGATGAGCATGGGCAGGTTCATGCCGCACACTACCTCCACGCCCGGCCCCAGAAACGAAAGGCTGATGTTGGCAGGCGTCCCCCCGAACAGGTCGGTGAGGATGAGAACGCCCTTGCCCTGATCGACCTCTTTCAGCGCCTCCTTGAGGAGCCGGACCATTTCCTCGACCGGCTGGTCGGGCTGGAAGCACATGGCCCGGCAGTTTTTGAGCGGGCCGATGATCACCTCGGCCACATTGAGCATTTCCTCGGCCAGCCGGCAGTGCGATATCGCTACAATCCCGATCAGGGCCTTGTCGTTGTCCGCGCCCAATTCAGATCCTCTCTCACTGCATGGTCGCCGCATCCCGGCCGAAGCGCCCCGGATGCCGGCGCAACCGTATCATTTATTCCAGGTTCACGTCACGGTGGAATACATTAATATAATACCCGTTTTGCCGCAGGTTTTCCCCTATCCGGTCGGCGATCACCACGGAGCGGTGCTTCCCGCCCGTGCACCCCACGGCAATCGTCAGGTAGCGCTTCCCCTCGGCAATGTAGCTGGGCAGAAGCTTCAACACCAGCGAGCAGTAGTCCGACAGGAATTCCTGCACCGCCGGCCACTGCAGCACCCAGGACCGGACTGGGTCCGACCTTCCGTCGCACCTTTTGAGTTCCTCGACAAAATAGGGATTGGGCAGAAACCGCACGTCGATCACCAGGTCGGCTTCCATCGGGAGCCCGTACTTGTAGCCGAAGGAAAGCACCTGGACACTGAGCAGTTCGCCCTCTTTCATGTGGGAGTAGCACCCGGTGATGAACTGCTTCAACTGGTGTACGGACAGGGTGCCGGTGTCCAGTATCCGCGTGGCCCGCGCCCGCAGCGCGCTCAACTGGTCGCGCTCGTGCTGGATGGCCGCCGGAAGCATGGACTCCGATTCGGCCACCGGGTGCACCCGGCGCGTCTGGCTGTACCGGCGCTGGACCACGTAGTCTTCGGCTTCCAGAAAGAGTATCTCCAGCACGTAGCCCCTGTTTTCCAGGTCGCTGAAGATGGCGTCGTAGTCTTTGAGAAATTTTCGTTCCCGGATGTCGATTCCCAGCGCGATGCGGGTAATATCCGGCATATCCTTTTCGCAAAGCGAGAGAAAATCGCCCAGCAGCGGCACGGGCAGGTTGTCGATGCAGAAGTAGTCCAGATCCTCGAACGCTTTGATCGCGGTGCTCTTGCCCGATCCCGAAAGCCCGGTGACCACCACGACGTGCGGCTTGTATGAGCTCATCTCAAATCCCGCCGGATGCCAGACGTTACGATACTGGATGCCGGATACCCGGTACCGGATACCCCCTCATCCGATTCGATACGGTCCCGGATGTTCGACGCTGGATGCTGGAGATTCGATACTCGCCATCCGGCTCGATATGGATGTCCGCTCTCCGACACCTGACATCCGATATCGCAATCCGGTACTGTGCATCCGGTATCCAACCTCCGGCCTTTGCGGGCGGGGCTTGAAAAGCAGAGAACGCCGGTCGGCTTTCTCCAGGAGGCGAACGGGTCAGAAGTCTTCGTCTTCCTGTTGAATGATGGAGAAAATATCCTCCCGGTTGTCCACTTTCCCGAGCCGCTTGCGTACCGTGCTGTTTTTCAGCAGCCTGGCGATCCTCGCCAACGCCCTCAAATGTATCCCGGAACAGGTTTCGGGGGCCACGAGCAAAAAGAACAGGTGGACGGGTTTGCCGTCCATAGACTCGAAATCGATCCCCTCCGTCGAACGTCCAAAAGACAGAACCAGTTCATCGATGTCTTTGAGCTTGCCGTGCGGTATGGCGATCCCGTCGCCGATGCCGGTACTTCCCAGGCGCTCCCTTTCGAGCAGGACCTTCATGAGCTTATCCCGGTCCACCTGCGGCTTGTTTTGTCTCACGGCCTCTATAAGCTCATCGAGCACCTGTTTTTTTGTCCTGCCCTTCAGTTCAGGAACTATCGAGTCTATCGACAGGATGTCGAGAATTTTCATCAATCCCCTCTGGTGAAATGAAGTTGTCCAGGGAACCTGAACCGCCCGTACGGAATACGAAAAGCCCGCCCCCTCCCTCGACCCCGTTCGGCCTGCGGCGGCGGACCTTTTCACATTAAGGGCGGGAAATCGTTTCCCGCCCGTTGGAACAAAATCAGGGGCAGCGAACGGCCAAACCAACCCCGACGGTTTTCATCCGGTGTTACCCGACTGTTTCTATGAGCCCCAGGTTGCCGTCCTTTCTTCGGTAAAGGACATTTATCCTGCTGGTGCGCCTGTTATTGAATACCAGAAATTCGCTTTTGCAAACATCTAATTCCACCACGGCCTCATCCAGGTCCATGGGTTTGGCGTAAACCTGCTCGGCCTTGATGATGAGCGGCCCCTCGTCGTCCTCGCCGGCAAACCGCCCCTCGGCGGGCACCTCCGCCAATACGGCCGCTTCCTTCGAATTCCCGGTCGCCCGGCGGCGCCTCACCACCCTGTTTTTGCCCCTCTTTACCTGCCCCTCGACGCTGTCCGCCAGCAGGTCGATGCTGGAGTACATATCGTCGGTTTCCTCCGCCCCGTTGAGGTGAAGGCCCGGCGCATCGATGGATACTTCCGCGATATGCCTGAATTTTTCCACCTTCAGCACCACGTGGGCTTCGATGGGCTCTTCCAGAAATCTCTTTACCCTGGACAGCTTGTCTTCAGCATAGAGCTTCAGGGGATCTGAAGGCTCGATATGGCGAAATGACACGTTGATCTGCATCACGGCTCTCCTGAAAACTGTTTGCCCTGCCCGCCGGGAGACCCGCCGGCGACCGCCTGTCGTGAGGCGCCTAGGAACCCCAGGAAGATTTCTTCCTCCGGTTGGAGGGCAGAATGCCCAGCATTTCGCGGTACTTGGCCACGGTGCGGCGGGCTATGCTGATGTTTTCCTTTTCCAGTATCTCTACTATTTCCTGGTCGCTGTAAGGTTTTGCCGAATTTTCCTCCCTTACGATCTGTCGGATCCGCTCCTTCACGCTCTCCGAGGCCACGGCTTCGCCCATGACCGTGTTGATCGAACTGTTGAAGAAATATTTCAGCTCGAAAATCCCGTGAGGCGTATGCATGTACTTGCTGGCGGTCACCCGGCTGATGGTGGACTCGTGCATTCCTACATCCTCTGCGATATCCCGCAGGACCATGGGCCTGAGATGCGACACCCCCTTTTCGAAAAATTCCGACTGAAGCTTGACGATGCTCTGGGAAACTTTGTAAAGGGTCCGTTGTCTCTGGTGGATGCTCTTGATGAGCCACGCCGCGGAGCGCAGCTTGGTTTGGATGTAGTCCCTGGTCTCGCTCGGCAGCGAGTCTCCCTCTCCCAGGGCGTCCTTGTAGTAGGGGCTTACCCTCAGCTTGGGCATCCCGTCCTCATTGAGCAGGATCACCCATTCGTCGTCAACTTTGAATACATAAATGTCCGGGCTGATATACTCGACCGTTTCCTGGTTGAAAGCGCTGCCGGGCCTAGGGTCCAGCCCCAGGATGACGTCCACCGCGGCCTTGACTTCCTCGGGCGGCCTCTTGAGCGCCCGCACCAGGGCGGAATAATTTTTGGTCTCCAGGAAATGAAGGTACTCTTCGATAATGCGTACCGGGAGATTGTCTTCCAGTTCGAGCGTCCTGGCCTGGATCAGCAGGCATTCCTTGAGGTCCCGCGCGGCAACCCCCTGCGGGTCGAACGTCTGCACCCTGGCCAGCACCCGTTCCACCTTCGCGGGCTCCACGCCGGCCATCTGGGCGATCTCTTCGATAGTGGCGTCCAGGTACCCGTCCATGTTGAGGTTGCCGATGATCAGGCCGCCGATTTCCCGTTCCTCTTCCGAAAAATCGGACAGCCTCAACTGCCAGACGAGATGGTCTTCCAGGGTGGTGGGCTCGGTGAGGCGGCTGTCGAAACTGGGCCATTCCTGGTTGGGGTCGGTTTCCACCAGGACGGGAGTGCTGGTGTTGTACTCGTCGAGATAGCCTTCCCAGTCGAAATCCTCGCGTATTTTTTCCGAGAGTTGGACTTCCTGGAACGGGGTCTCTTCCGTGGAGATGGATTCCAGCTCCGCGTCCTGTTCGGTGGGCAGTTCTTCCTGGCTTTCCTCCAGCAGGGGATTGGTTTCCAGTTCCTGGTGAATCGTGTCCAGCAGTTCCAACCGCGAAAGCTGCAACAGCTTGATCGCCTGTTGGAGCTGCGGCGTCATGATGAGTTGCTGGCTTAATTTGAGTTGCTGCTTTAGTTCCAGTGCCGCCATTCTCTATCCCGTTATAAACTGAACTGGTCGCCCAGGTAAGTCTTCCGGGCAAGATCGCTTTTAGCGATGTCAAGCGGGTCGCCCTTTTCGATGATGCGACCTTCGTGCATGATATAGGCCCAGTCGCAGACCTTCAGTGTCTCCCGGACGTTGTGGTCCGAAATGAGCACCCCGATGCCCTTGGCTTTAAGCGCCCGGATCAGCCCCTGGATTTCGAGCACCGCCAGCGGGTCGATGCCCGCGAACGGTTCGTCGAGTAAAATAAAACTGGGCTGCGTGACGAGCGCGCGCGTTATTTCCACCCGCCTGCGCTCGCCGCCGGAGAGCCTGTCCGCCCTGCTTTTGGCAAGATGGGCGATCCGCAAGTCTCCCAGGAGTTCTTCCAGCCTGGCCTGCCGCTCCTCCGACCCGATCTTGAGGGTCTCCAGAATTGCCATGATGTTCTGTTCAACGGTCAGCTTCCGGAACACCGAAGGTTCCTGGGACAGGTAAGTGATGCCCTTCCTGGCCCTCACGTACATCGGCTGGCCGATGATGTTTTCGCCGTTCAGGTACACGCCGCCGCTGTCGGGACGAATTATACCCACAATGCTGTAAAAGGTCGTTGATTTTCCGGCGCCGTTCGGGCCCAGAAGCCCGACAATCTGGGCCTCCTTCAGTTCCAGGGACACGTTGTCCACCACGCACCGGCCCTTGTAGGACTTGGCCAGATCTTTTACCACCAGTTTTTTCGGCCCGGATGGCGTCACGAACCTATTCCTTTTTGCTCGGGAACAAAATGGCCTCCACCGGAGTCTCCTTGCCGCCCTCCACGATGCTTCGGCCCTGTTGGAGGTAAATCGTTATGACCGTGCCCTCGATCCTGTCCTTGCCCTTGGTCACGCTGGGGTGGCCGCGCATGACGACCTTCTGCTCGCGCTGGTAAAATACGGCCTTCTGCGCCGTAGCGACTCGATCTTTCTGTGTTACTTTAACATCCCCATCCATTTCAATATAGTCTATTTTCTCGGAGATGGAGTCTTCTTTTTCTTTACCCTTCTCGGGCGGGAGGCCCACCACCCTCATCTTGTTGCCGGTGATGGTGACGTCGTCCTGCCGAACCACCACGTGCCCCTCGAAAACCAGTGCCCTGTCGGGCTGCATGACCTCCAGCCGGTCGGCCACGATGCGGATCGGCGAATCGCTTTTGGCTACCTTCTCGGACATCGTGACGTTTTGCTTCGCCGCTTTCTGATTTCCGGCCGCCAGGGCCGGGAAACCACCCGCGAACGTCGTGGCGAAAGCCGTCGCAGCGGCAAATATCCTGATGAGTCCTGGTTTCATCGATTACCTCGAACACCGCGGCCCGTGGCCGGTTCAGTTCGTCTTGTCCAGCTTCAGCCTGGCCCCCACCAGGGAAGCCGTAACCCCGCCGGAAACCGAGCCGGACTGGTCCTTGAGCCGGTAGCTCCAGGTCCGTCCGTCCATTTCGGCCCCGGGTCCGGAAAGATGGATCGGATGGTCCGAAGTGATCACTCTGTCCTGGTGGTCGTAGTCGGCTTCGTCGGAGGTCAGCACATAGCCCCGCGGCAGGGCCACCTGCACCGCGTCCCGCAGCTCGATCTTCTTGGTCCCGGCGTGGAGGATGCCTTTTTTGCTTTCCAGTTGGATCTCCTGGCCGTTTTTCAGGTAAAAAACAAGGTGAACGGAGTTCAAAATCGTCTTCTGCTGGTCGTGGAGATAGGTCGCCTCGGAGGCGTGCAGGGTCCAGAACCTCTTTCCCTGCTCCATCTCGGTGAATTCCATCTCGGTCAGCTTCATCTCGGAATCGGCTACCGGAGGCCGCTGGGACTCGTGAGTGGTCCGGGCCGCCTTTCCCTTCCAGATGCCGAAGGCCAGGGCGATGCTAAGCCCCGAGACCAGCAGGACAATTCCGCCCTGTGCTATTTTACGGGGATTGATACTCATGGGACCCGCTTTGAATTCCACACGGCGCACGGACCGGGGAATAATTAAAATTGTAAGTTAAATTAACGAATTACAATTTCGTCTTACTTTATCACGCGGGAAGGTTTAGTGTAAAGCCTTATT
>LUZZ01000136.1 GCA_001603845.1 Syntrophobacterales bacterium Delta_01
ATGCCCGCCTATATCGACACCGGGCTCAACCTGGTGGACGTGCGCGACGTGGCCGAAGGCCATTGCCTGGCTTTCGAGCGCGGAAGGCCCGGTGAAAAATACATCCTGGGAAACCGCAACATGACCCTTTCCGAGATCTTCGGCACGCTGGCGCGGATCTCCGGCCTGCCCGCGCCCCGCATCCGCCTCCCCTACCGCCCGGTGCTGGCCCTTGCCCGCTTCGCCTACGCGGTCTCTCTGCTCACGAAGCGGGAACCCTTCATTCCTTACGACGGGGTGCGCATGGCGAAAAAATACATGTTTTTCAGCTCCGCCAAGGCCGTGGCGGAACTGGGGCTTCCCCAGACACCCGTTGAAACAGCTCTGGCCGACGCGGTCGAATGGTTTTATAACAACGGCTACGTAAAGAAATGAACTTCATGGCGCCGGGCGTCCGGCCGGGCCGGAATTTCTTTCCGGACCGGAATTCCGGCCCCCGGTGCCCATCACTCGAAATGGAGAGTTCCGAATGCGTTTTCCAATGAGCCTCTACACGTCCATGACCCGCTATCTTCTCGGCAAAAAACTGCGCGGGGTGGAAAAGTTCCCCCTGGTTCTCATGCTCGAACCCACTCACCGGTGCAATCTCACCTGTTCGGGCTGCGGCAGGATTCGCGAATACCACGACACCCTGTCCCAGGAAATGACCTTCGACGAATGCCTGCGGGCGGTCGATGAAGCCGGAGCGCCCGTGGTCACCATCACCGGCGGAGAACCGCTTCTCTACCCGCGGGTTGAGGAACTGGTCCGCAAGGTGCTGGACCGCGGCAAGCATATCTACTTTTGCACCAACGGGCAGCTCCTGGAAGAATCGCTTTCGAAGTTCCGGCCCGCTTCCGCTTTTACCTGGAACGTCCACTTCGACGGCACCGAACCGGTCCACGACCAGATCATCTGCAAACCGGGCGGATTCCAGAAAGCCCTGGCCGGCGTTCGCGCGGCAAAGGCCGCCGGTTTCCGGGTGAGCACCAACACCACCGTTTACCGCGAAACTTCCGTCGCCGACGTGGAGAAGCTGTTTTACCAGCTCACCGCCGAGCAGGTGGACGGGATCCTGGTCGCCCCCGGTTTCAGCTATGAAGACGTCATCCGCAACGTGTTTCTCACCCGGAATGAAATCGTCCGGAAGTTCCAGGAGATCCGGTCCTGGGGGCGGCGCTTTCCCATCATCAGCAACCCCATCTACATGGATTTTCTAGCCGGCAAGCGGTCGCTCAAGTGCACGCCCTGGGGAAATCCCACCCGGAACCCCCGCGGCTGGAAATCCCCGTGCTACCTGATCACGGATACCCACTACGCGACATTCGCCGAACTCATGGAGAAGACGGACTGGGACCACTATGCCTCGGGGGCCGATCCCCGTTGCGAGCAGTGCATGGTCCACTGCGGGTTCGAACCCACCGTGGTGCGCCAGATGGGCGGGAAAGACCTGTTGCGGATGATCAAGTGGAACCTCTATGCCTGAGCTGCTGAAGCTTTTGTGGGGAACGGTCGTCCTTCGCCCGTATGTGTTCACCTTCCTGGCGGTCTATATCGTCGCCGGCACGATGCACATCGGCTGGAAGAAGACGCTCCTCTACATCCCCGTGGGCTACGCCCTGGCCTGGATATCGGAATACTGCTCCATCCACTGGGGATTTCCGTACGGCGACTATTACTACATTCCGGCCACGGCGGGCAGGGAGCTCTGGGTGGCGGGCGTTCCCTTCATGGACTCGCTTTCCTATGTTTTCCTGTCCTATTGCAGCTTCTCGCTGGCCCTGCTGGTTGCCGGCCGCATCACCGCACCCTCCGGAAAAATCGTGCTGGAAGAGTCCCGGCGGCTGCGGCGCTCGCTCGGCGTGCTGGCCCTGGGGGCCGTTTTGTTCGTGCTGCTCGACGTGGTGATCGACCCCGTGGCGCTTCTGGGCGACCGGTGGTTTCTGGGCAAGATCTACGGCTACCGGCACGAAGGACTGTATTTCGGAATTCCCATGAGCAATTTCGGAGGCTGGCTGGTGGTGGGCGTGGTGTTGATGGCGGCACTCCAGGCGCTGGACGGAGTGCTGCGGAGCGGAGAGCCCGAAACTCACTCCTTCGCCCTGGTCGGCGGGCGGATGCTGGGGCCGGTGCTCTATTTTTCGGTCCTGGTTTTCAACATCGCGGTAACCTTCAGCCTGCGCGAACACCTGCTGGGGCTGGTGGACCTGGTGATCGTCGCATTGATTCTCGCTCTGGTGTTTGTTTCCATGTTCGGCAAGCTCAAAAATCTTCGCTCCGGCGGTCCGGCCGTGGACCGGTCTCACCTGAGCCGCTCCGCACCCTGATTTGCCGGGCGATGCGACCCAGCGATCCGCCCGGAAGCATTAAAAAATCGGCCAGTGCCGCTCCCAGCCTTTTCCCGGCTTTTTCCGAACGCCGCCACGCCAGGTAGAAGGCCTTGAGCACCCAGGGGTTCGCCAAAACGGTGCCCAGCACTTTCAGGACCGCCACCCGGCCGCCCTGCCCCGTGATCTGTTCCAATGAAAAGCCGAGATCGTCGTTCACCGCATCGCTTACCGACCGCAGGATCAACAGCGGCAGCCCTTCGCGGAGTGCGATGGCGCAAATCGGGGCGCTTTCCATGTCGGCCGCGGCAGGACCGTCGCCCACGACAGCGGCCAGCGTTGCTTTTTCTTCCGGGGCCTCAATGGTCGCCGCCGTCACCGGCTTGACGTTCCACTTCCTGAAAAACTCCCGCAGCTCGTCCGGAAACACGAACGTAAACACATCATTTTCGAGTTGCGCCGCGGGATGGATCGTCAGACTCTTATGCGCGACACACAGGTCGCCCACCGAAAGATCGGGGTGAAGCCCTCCGCAAAATCCGGCAAAAATAACGAGATCAGGCCGGAACCGGGCGAGCGCACCATCCAGGGCCTGGGCGGCAACCCGGCTTCCCATACCCGTTTCGACCAGTACGATTTTCCTGTCCGAAAGATCGAGGCCGTAGGTTTTGAACGGCGTTGCCGCCGCGTGCCGCCAGCGCGGGGTCGATTTTCTTAAATGCCGGTGCTCCTGGGGCAGGGCCGACAGTATCAGGATGTTCAGCATGGTTCACCGGGTTTTCGGCACACGGAGACGGCTATCCTCTTGCCTGCCTTGATCGTGAAAATTTTTGAACGAAATCGGTAAAGACGCCGTCAATGCCGCATTTCATAAGGCATCGGGCCACGGCGGCTTTGTTTACCACCCACGCCAGGACCGGAAATCCCGCTTTTTTGAGGCGGCGGACGTGGCCCGGGCGAAGCGCCCGCAGCGCCGGGTGATAGGTCGAGGCCCCCAGGCTTCGCATGAGCCCCACGGGGTCCGCCGGAGGACTTCCCACCAGGACCCCGGTGTGGATATGTTCGTCCAGCTTTTTTATTTCCGCCAGGAAGCGGTGGTTAAAAGACGATACCAGCACCCTTTCCCGCGCGCCGGCCGCAACCATCAGCGCCGCGACCCGGGCGGCGATTTTCTCCTCGCCGGGAAGCCCCGCCAGGTCTTTTATTTCGACGTTTACCAGCCAGTGGTTTTGCACGGTAAACGCCAGGGCGTCTTCCAGGGTGAGCACCCGCTCGCCGCGGTAAAGCGAAAGCTGCGAACCGGAAACGGCCCCCTTCGCGATCTGCCCGAAAGGATCGTCTCCCAGGAACCAGGAGCCGAAATCGAGCGACTGAAGCTCGCCGAGGGTGAATTCGCGGATGCGCCAGGGACTGCGGGCAGGGAAACGCAACGGGGCATCGGATGTCCGTTCCAGCGTCGGGTCGTGGATGACGACGGCATGGCCGTCCCGGGTGAGGCGCACATCCAGTTCCCACATCCCGGCGCTCAACTCCAGCGCCCGGCGGGCCGCCGCCATGGTATTTTCCGGCGCAACGGAGCGCGCCCCGCGATGCGCAACGATCATGCGGCCCTTTCGCACTGCGCTCAGAATGTCTTCCGCCATGGCGCCCCGGCTTTCTCTGCGGTCGCTCCTTCCTCTCGGGCATTCCGGTCGATCAGGGTCGTCCCCTCAAAAATTTCATCAGTGGAATACAGTATTTCCACCCCCTTGAATACTGCCTTCACCTGATTGTAATCCATTGCAAAAAATACGAGAGTAAGAACGCCAAAGAGTTGGTTTCCATAAACCCCAAGTTCCCCGAAAGCCAGGGCCCCCCTCCCTCCTCCTGGCTTTCACCTTTTGGGGGCCGGGGCGTTTAGCGGTAACACAGTGATTTACTTCATTTTTCTGATATTCGCGTTAAAAATCCAGGGTTCGCCGGCACCTTCCCACCCCCGATGAATCTCGTTAACCGGCGGTTACAGACGCCTTGACTCAAAATATTCAGTAGAGTATAGACTTATCTGACATCTTCCATTCATTATTGAAATCCTGGATACCACAACGTCACGATTTCCGGCGACATGGTTCCGGGATCGGCCGGCTCGGGGTTGTGCCGGCGGTTCCGCCAGCCGTACGGTCCGGCATCCATATATGATCCGTTTCACAGGAGCTGGCAAGCATTTCATACTTTCTTCAGCAAGTCACTTCTTCTCCCCGAAGGCCATGCGGCGGCCCGGGCCGACGGAATCCTGCGGGGTGGAGATCCGGAAGGCAGATTTCAGTAGTTGATCCGTTGGCTAAAACACTAGAGGAGGAGAAGAGAGATGAGGCACGGAAAAACGGCTGTCATACTGTTGCTGGCCGCGGTGATGCTGGGGCTCCCGCTACTTGCTCATGCCGGTGAGACCCTGGATGCGGTCAAAGGCCGCGGCTACCTGATCGTGGGGGTGAACGGCGGGCTGTACGGTTTCGGAATGCCCGATGAAAAAGGGGTGTGGCGGGGCTTGGACGTCGATACGGCCCGTGCCGTGGCGGCTGCCATTTTCGGCAATCCCGACAAGGTTAAATTCGTGACCCTTACCACCCAGACCCGTTTCACCGCGCTGCAATCCAAGGAAATCGACCTTCTTTGCCGTAACGCCACCAGGACGCTCACGCGCGAAACGGACCTCGGGCTGAATTTCGTCGCCGTCAACTACTATGACGGCCAGGGCTTCCTGGTGCCCAAAAAGCTGAAGATAAAGAGCGCCAAGGAGCTCAGCGGCGCAAGCGTGTGCGTGCTTCCCGGAACGACGACGGAACAGAACGTGGCCGACTATTTCCGGGCGAACAAGATGACCATGAAACCGGTGGTGATCGAACAGAACACCGAACTCAACCAGGCGTTTTTCTCCGGCAGGTGCGACGTGCTGACTTCGGACTCCTCCCAGCTCGCCGGGATCCGTGCCGTTGCCCCCAATCCCGACGATTACGCGCTGCTTCCGGAAATCATTTCCAAGGAGCCCCTGGCGCCGGTTGTGCGGCACGGTGACGAACAGTGGCGCGATATCGTGGATTTCTGTGTACTGGCGATGATCGACGCGGAAGACCTGGGAATCTCGTCCAAAAACGTCGATGAAATGCTCAAGAGCCCGAACCCGGACGTCAAGCGCTTCCTGGGGGTTACGCCCGGCAACGGCAAGGCCCTGGGGCTCGATGAAAAGTGGGCCTATAACATCGTTAAGCTGGTCGGCAACTACGGGGAAATGTTCGAGCGCAACGTCGGCGAGAACACGAAGCTTCACCTGAAGCGCGGCCTGAATGCACAGTGGAAGAACGGCGGCCTGATGTACGCGCCCCCCTTCAAGTAAACTCCGACCTGAAACCATCTTGCGATTCAGCGTAGTCACAGCAACAAAGACCACAGCCCGAACCGGCGCGCAAGTTGCGCCGTTTCGGGCCTGCCGTTTGCCGGTTGGTTCCGAAAGGCGGGTGAGAACTTGGCAGTGAAAA
>LUZZ01000514.1 GCA_001603845.1 Syntrophobacterales bacterium Delta_01
GGTTTGGGGTGGAACACGCCGGGAAGGGCCTGCCAGACGATCCCCCCGGAGGCCAGTATGATCAGCGCGCCTTCGAAGCCGGCCGAAAAAAACTCCGCCTTGCCGTGGCCGTACGGGTGGTTGACGTCCGGAGGCCGCGAGGCGAAAATCACGCTCCACAGCGCGAAGGCGCTGGCGGCCACGTTGATTACGGATTCCAGCGCATCGGAGAGAACGGCGTTGGAGCCGGTGAGCCAGAAGGTATAAAACTTGAAACTCATCAGCACAACGCTCGTGGCGACCGAGAGCCCCATGGCCGTGAAACGCCGCCTTTTCATCTGCTCCGCCGTCAGCTCGACGATCTCACGATCCACCATTGCGCCTCATCCCGGAACAAGCGGCCCGCGCGGGAAAAAACCGGGTCCGAATTCACTCCCCCTTTAATTTGGTCTGTAAACCATCACTATAGGCATCGACGAGGAGGAACGCAAAAAGCGGATACTCGATCCGGCCGTCCCCCGCTGTTGACTTTAGGGGCGACGCTCCATGAACTCCCCTCCATTGGCGGAAGAGGCAGGGGGAGGGGGTCGATATCGCTCAGTTTTTCACCCCCACCCGGCCTCCCCCATCAAAGGGGGAGGAGTTTAAAGGCAACAACATTGCCCCCCATCCCTCCGTCCTCCGTCCTCCAGCACCCGGCACCCGGTATCCGGTATCCGTCTTCTGATATCCGACACCTGACACCTGACACCCGTCAACACGGCTTGTCTTCTTTTTCCTTTTTGGCCCGCAGGCGCGCTTCTCTACGCATCCGGGCTTCGCAGTTTCGCCTGAAATCGTCGTCGGTTTCCAGGATCAGGGGCGGGACCGGCACGGGCCGGGCCTTCGCGTCCATAGCCACGTAGGTCAGGTAGGCCGACGAAGCCTTGCGGGTTTCGCCGCTGAGAAGATTTTCCGCCTCCACCCGCACGCCGATCTCCATCGAGGTCTTTCCCACCATGTTTATCGAAGCCTTGCAGGTCACCAGGTCTCCGATGAACACCGGGCCGAGGAAATCGAGCCGGTCGATGGAGGCCGTGACCACGTTCGTTCGCGAATGCCGCGCCGCGCACGCCCCGCCGGCGGTGTCTATGAGTCTCATGATGACGCCTCCGTGAACGTTTCCGGCGGGATTGGCGTCCTGGGGGTTCATCAACTGGGCCATCACCAAGCTGCTCTCGCTTACCTTCTTACCCTGCATTGTCTGCGCTCCACGGGTTTGTGCCTCCACCATCGCCCCGGCGCCCCGCCGGGGCAAAATCCAGGGCAGATGCCGCCCCCGCGCGGGGCCGGGTCGAAAACATCTGGAAAATCGGGGCCAAACTTGCTATTGAAACCCCGCTCCCTGGTGATATATATGCCTGAGTTAAACCATCCTCGAGGAAGGATTCCAAACTATAATGAATGATATCCGAAACCGCCTCAAAAAAATGATCGCCGGCGCGGTGGAAACGCTTCAGCCCGGCACGGCAGGGGCGGAGTTGAACATCGAAATCGACATCCCGAAAAGTTCCGAACACGGAGACTATGCCACCAACGCGGCGTTTTCGCTGACCAAAACACTGAAGCGCAACCCGCGGGAAATCGCGCTCCGGATCATAGAAAACATCCAGGACCCCGACGGGATTATCCGCAAGGTGGAAACGGCGGGGCCGGGGTTCATCAATTTCTTTATCGAACCGCGGGCCTTCCAGGCGACCGTGAGGGACATCCTCCAAGACTCGAAGTCCTTCGGGCGCCAGGATATCGGACGAAGAAAAAAAATCCAGGTCGAATTCGTGAGCGCCAATCCCACGGGGCCGCTGCACATCGGCCACGGCCGGGGGGCGGCCATCGGCGATGTGCTGTCCAACATCCTGGAAAAATGCGGCTACGACGTCCAGCGCGAATATTACATCAACGACGCCGGCAACCAGATGGAAACCCTGGGGCGCAGCCTCTACTACCGCTATCTCCAGGTATTGGGCGAAGACGTCCGCTTCCCGGACAACCATTACCGCGGCGAGTACATGCGCGACCTGGCCC
>LUZZ01000137.1 GCA_001603845.1 Syntrophobacterales bacterium Delta_01
GCCCGGAATCGGCATAAATTTAGGGCTTGTCCGTAAATAAGCCTTTTCGGGATCGCACCGGATTTTGAGACTGATTTGGCCGCGACGATTGAGCAAAACCGCAGGCGTAGCTTGGGGCTGCGTCAAGGATTTTGCGATTGAGGAGCGGCAAAAGCAGGCCAAAAGCCGGATGCGGGCCCAAAGGTTTTATTTACGGACAAGCCCTTAGACGCCGCGCTCCCATGGCGCGGTGAAGGGATATTACATGGCAGCAATCAGCGAATCCGCAACCCAAATGGAAACCATTCCGCCAGTCGAGCAACCCGGGCCTGCGCCGGCATCACCCGCGCAGGCCATTGCCCTGAACAGAACCGCCGCTCTTACCGCTCTTTTTGTGGCCGGCTTTGCCACGTTTATCAACCTGTATGCCACGCAGCCCATCCTGCCCCGGCTGCGGGAGATTTTCCACGCATCCGAACTGATGGTGAGCCTCACCGTCAGCGCCCCGGTGCTGGCCGTTGCCCTCAGCGCTCCCCTGCTCGGCGTGCTGGCCGATTGCCTGGGGCGAAAACAGGTGATCGTCGCCGCAATCGCCGGCCTGGCCGTCCCCACCACCCTCACGGCCTGTGCCGCCAACCTGCCCCAACTGGTTTTCTGGCGTTTTCTCCAGGGATTTTTCATCCCCGGCATCATCACGGTAGCCATCGCCTACATCAGCGAGGAATCGCCGCGCCAGTCCGTGGGCTCCATCATGGCCATCTATGTCTCCGGGACCGTGGTGGGAGGGTTTTTCGGCCGGTTTCTGACGGGTCTGGTCGCCAACCACTGGGGCTGGCGGTCCGGATTTGTCATACTGGGCGCTCTCACCTTCGCCGGAGCGCTGGTCACGTACTTTCTGTTGCCCCCGTCGACGCGATTCGTTCGCCGCAAAAGGGTCGAATCTTCCATCAAGCCCTTGGGGATGCACCTGCGAAACGGGGAACTTCTGGCTACCTACGCGGTGGGATTCAACGTTTTATTTTGCCTGGTGGGCGCCTTCACGTACGTGAACTTCTACCTGGCCGAAAAGCCGTTTTCGCTGGGGTCGGCCTCACTGGGCATGATTTTCTTCGTGTACCTGATCGGGGCGGCGGTGACCCCCATTGCGGGCAGGATACTGGACAGCACCGGTTACCGGCGGGCGCTGGTGGGAGCCACCATCATGGGGGCCACGGGCATGATGCTCACCCTGGTTCATTACTTGCCGGCGGTTATTGCGGGCCTCACCCTGGCGGCCACCTGCGTGTTCATTTGCCAGGCCGCGGCATCCAGCAACGTGGGCCGGGCGGCTACCGAAGCCCGTTCTTCGGCCGCGGGGCTCTATGTTGCCCTGTATTACTTCGGAGGCTTCGTCGGTTCAATCGTTCCCGGCTTTTTTTGGGAGCACCACGGATGGACGGGGTGCGTGGCTATCATCCTTTGCGTGCAGACCATCACCGCCGGCATCGCCTATAAGTTGTGGAAGGACTGATCCCGGCAACCGAAACCTCCCCGCATGACCAAAACCCGGAAAGAGCGGGACGCTTCGCCCCCACCCCCCAAGCCGCTTCGCGGCTTATTTTTTGGGGACGGGGGCGGGGAGAAAAGGCCTGTTGCCCAAACGTGGGAGCTCACAAGTTGAAGTAAAACCACCAAAATCGCCATTCCCGCAGCGCTTCCGGGCGGGAATCCGCTGTCTTTCCGCCGGTTTCCAAGCTCCGGCTGCGGTAACCAGCGGTACCAAAGATTTCCACGACAAGCCCGAAACATTTCTCCCGCTCTTTTCATCGGGCCAATCTTGACGGCAGAATACCATCAGACCGCTCATCCTCCCCGGACGACCGCTTAAGACTTTATCCCGCCGCCCACCGGCTGCCGCATTGCGCCTGATTTTCGTATCCAATATTCCATAGCTGCAAGGATAGGAACATGTGGGGCCGACGGGGCGCTCGCGAAGGAACATTTAGTCAGCCTATCTCGTTTCGCACAGTCTTTTTTCGAAGGAGGAGGAATCATGAACGCGCTGACACTGGTTTTCGTTGCGCTGTGTGTGTTTGCGCTTGCCTACCGTTTCTACGGCCTCTTCATAGTGAGAAAGGTGTTGGTGATCGACCCATCGCGGCCGACGCCGGCCGTAGTCATGGAAGACGGTCACGACTACCATGCGACCAACAGGTACGTCTTGTTCGGCCACCACTTTGCGGCCATTGCAGCGGCGGGCCCGCTGCTCGGGCCGGTCCTCGCGGCCCAGTTCGGCTATCTGCCCGGCGCGCTGTGGATCATTGTGGGAGCGGTGGTCGCCGGCGCCGTCCACGACATGGTCATCCTGTTCGCGTCGGTGCGGCATGAGGGCAAAAGCCTTTCCCTGATCGCCGAATCCGAAATCGGGAAACGGGCGGGCATCGTGTCGTCCTTCGCCATCCTGTTCATTCTCATCCTCACCCTCGCCGGCCTTTCCATCGCGGTCGTAAACGCGATGTTCAGCAGCCCGTGGGGCGCGTTCACCGTGATCGCCACCATCCCCATCGCCCTGTTGATGGGCGTTTACATGTACATCCTGAGACCGGGGGACATCAAGGGCGGCAGCGTGATCGGCGTCGTTCTCCTCGCCATCGCCGTGCTGGCCGGCCCCTACGTGGCGGCCTCCCCCACTTTTTCGGCGCTTTTCAGCATGTCCAAACACCAACTGGCCATATTCATTCCGCTGTACGGCTTCATTGCCTCGGCCCTTCCGGTGTGGCTGCTCCTGTGCCCTCGGGACTACCTGTCCACCTACCTCAAACTGGGAACCATCGCCATGCTGACCATCGGGATCTTCATCGTGCACCCGCAGCTCAACATGGCGGCGATCACCAAGTACACCGGCGGAGGCGGCCCGGTGCTCCCCGGCTCGGTGTTCCCCTTTCTGTTCATAACCATTGCCTGCGGGGCCCTGTCCGGGTTCCATGCGATCATCGGCACGGGGACCACGCCCAAGATGCTCTCCAGTGAAAAGGACATCCTGTTCGTGGGTTACGGCGCCATGCTGGTGGAAGGCTTCGTGGCTATCATGGCCCTGGTCGCCGCCTGCGTGCTGGTTCCCTCCGACTACTTCGCCATCAACGCCGCTCCCAAGGCTTTCGCGGCGCTGGGGGTTTCCACCGTGCACCTGCCCGAACTTGCCCGAGAGGTCGGCGAGCACCTCCAGGGCAGGCCCGGAGGCGCGGTCTCCCTGGCGGTGGGGATGGCCTACATTTTCTCCGCCGTTCCCTTCATGAAGAGCCTCATGGCGTACTGGTATCATTTCGCCATCATGTTCGAGGCCGTCTTCATCCTGACCGCGGTGGACACCGGCACCCGTGTGGGCAGGTACATGCTCCAGGAAATGATCGGGAAGGTCATTCCCAAGTTCAACGAGAAAAAATGGATTCCGGGCATCCTGGCCACCAGCTTCCTGTTTACCTTCGCGTGGGGCTACCTGGTCTACACCGGAGACATCACCACCATCTGGCCCCTTTTCGGGATGAGCAACCAGTTGCTGGCCACCTGTGCCCTGATCGTGGGAACCACCATGATCATCGGGATGGGAAAGGCGAAGTACGCCTGGGTCACGGCGGTCCCCGGACTTATCATGGTGCCCATCACCATGTCCGCCGGCTATCTGAACATCACGGAGAACTTTCTGCCCAAGGGCCTCTACCTGCTGGTCGTGCTCTCGGTGGTCCTGATGGTGCTGATGGCGATCGTCTTCATCGAGGCGTTCCGCAAATGGTACCAGTTGCTCACGGCCCATGGAGCGCCGTTGAAACCGGCAACCGGGGCGGGCACTCGGCTGGCGATAGGAAAATAACCGGGCAGCCCGGATCGATTCCGGCGGCCTGACAGGAAACCGAACCGGGCGGGCGCGAGACCCCGCCCGGCCGGTCTCCAACACAAGGCGCCATGGAGACAAAGGGAGAGGAAAGAGGTTCAAAAATAACGGGTGATTTCCCCGATAAGGTAAAATACAATCATTTACGCCAAAAGCTGTGAGGCTGCGGATCGTTTTTTTGGGGAACGGGGTTCGAACAAATATATCGACTTCAGAAATCTGACTTTGCTACGCGAAGGTTCGATTTATGAAACTCTTTTTCCTCCTGGTCCAGACCATGTCGGTCTTCCTGGTCGTAGCCTACCTCTACTGCAAGTCTCCGTGGTTCAAACCGCTCACCACCGTCAAGCTCAAGCCCTGGGACCGGGTGTGCCTCTACTTTTTCTTTTCCGCCATTTCCATGATGGGAACCTACCTGGGGCTGCCGGTACACGACGCGCTGGCTAACACGCGGGCCATCGGGCCGGTGCTGGCGGGCATCATCGGCGGGCCGATCCTGGGGACCGCCGTGGGATTTACGGGCGGCCTCCACCGGTATTTTTTCGGCGGCTTCACCGCGGTTTCCTGCGGGCTTTCGACAACGGTGGAAGGTTTTATCGGCGGCCTGGTTCACCTTTATCTTTTCCGGAAAGACAGGGCCGAACAGATATTCGACCCCCGCACGGCCTTTTTTACCACCGTATTCGCCGAATGCGTGCAGATGGGCATCATTCTGCTCGTCTCGAAGCCCTACGCCGAGGCACTGGGCCTGGTCAAGATCATCGCCGTTCCCATGATCGCCACCAGTTCGACCGGGGCGGCCCTGTTCATGAGCATCATCCGCGACCAGAAAAACATGTACGAAAAGGCGGCCGCCATTTTCTCGGGACGGGCGCTCCGGATCGCCGAACGCACGCTGAGCATCCTGGCAAAAGGGTTTAACAGCAAGACCGCCCGGGACATCGCGCAAATTATCCGCAAGGAAACCGACGTGGGTGCCGTAGCCATTACGGACACCGAAAAAGTGCTCGCGTTCGTCGGCGAGGGGTCCGACCACCACCTGCCGGGCAGTCCCATCTCTTCGGATCTCACCCGGAAAGCCATCGCGGAAAACACGGTCATTTTTGCGGACGGCCGCCAGGAGCGCTTCGTATGCTCGATTTCCGACACGTGCCGGCTCAATTCCGCCCTGGTGGTGCCCCTGAAGGTCGATAACGACGTCATCGGGACCATCAAGCTCTACGAGGTCCGCAAAAAGCGGTTCCTCAACATGAACAAGTCCCTGGGGGAAGGAATCGCGGCGCTCCTGTCCAACCAGCTCCTGCTGTCCCGCTACGAGGAGCAGAAGAACCTGCTGGTCAGAAGCGAGCTCAAGCTTCTCCAGGCCCAGGTCAATCCTCATTTCCTGTTCAACTGCCTCAATACCATCATCGCCATCGTCCGCAAAGACTCCGACCGGGCGCGGGAACTGCTGATCCACCTGTCCAATTATTTCAGGAAAAACCTGAAGCGAAGCAGCGATTTCTCGACCCTGGAAGAGGAACTGGACCATGTGAATTCCTACCTCAAGATCGAGAAGGCCCGGTTCGAAGACCGCCTGACCGTCGAAATGGATATCGACCCATCGCTTCTCGGCCTCAAAATTCCGACGTTCACGCTCCAGCCGCTCATTGAAAACGCCATCAAGCACGGCATCTCCAATATGCTCGAACCGGGGGTCACCCGGATTCGCGCCTTCCGGGCGCAGGGGACGGCGCTGATAGAAATCGAGGACAACGCCGGGGCCTTCAACGAGGCATGCGCCGAAAACGGGCTGGGGATAAAGATCGTGGACAGGCGGATCAAGCATCTTTTCGGCAGCGGGTTCGGGACCGAGGTGACGTGCGTCCCGCAGGAAATGACGCGCATCACCATACGCGTCCCGGTGGAGGGGACCAACGGGCTGGGGGAAAGGGCCGGCGGTGAAAGCTGAAGGCAGGATTCGCGCCCTCATCGTGGACGACGAAATTCATGCCCGCGACGAACTTGCGGTTTTGATCGAGGAGACGGGCGAGTTCACCATCGAGGGCAGTTGCGCCAATGCGCTGGAAGCTTTCCAGGCGATACGGCGCCACAAACCGGACGTCGTTTTCCTGGACATCCAGATGCCGGTGCTGAGCGGGTTCGAACTCCTGAGCATGATCGACGAAGAAGACATGCCCCGGATCGTATTCGTCACCGCCTACGACGAGTACGCGATCCAGGCATTCGAGGAAAATGCGCTGGACTATCTTTTGAAGCCGGTCGAAAAAGACAGGCTGTGCAAAACCATCACCAGGCTGAAAAAGGACTTCGACCGGGAAAGAAGATGGGACGAGGGTTTCGGGTTCCGGGAAGAAAACAGGCTCCCCTACCCGTTTACCGAGATAAAAAAGATTCCGTGCCTCCTGGCGAACCGGGTCAAGCTCATCAACACCTCGGAGGTGGAATTCGTCCGCTGCGATATGGCCGGGGTCTACGTGGTGTGCCCCAAGGGCGAGTTCTACACCGAACTCACCCTCAAGGTCCTGGAATCCCGCACCGGCCTGGTCCGCTGCCACCGGCAGTTTCTCGTCAATCTCGACGCCGTGGACGAGATCCTGCTCAATGATCACATGCTCGCCCAGATGCAGACCAAATCAGGCCGAAGTGTCCCCGTAAGCCGGAGATATCTCAGAAAAATCAAGGAAAAGCTCGCGATCTAGCCCCTCCCGCCGCTTCGCGGCTCGATTTGGCCTGACCGCAAACCGCTATCAGTCCGCGGCCGGCAGGTGGACGTGAAACGAGCTTCCACGGCCGACCTCGCTTTCCACCCGGATAAAACCGTGATGGGCTTCCACGATCTTTTTGACGATGGCCAGCCCCAAGCCGGTCCCGATGATAAATCTCGTCTTCTCGTTCTTGACCCTGTAGAAGGGCAGGAAGATCCTGTCCAGGTCTTCGGCGGGAATTCCGAAGCCGGTATCCGAAACGCTCACCCGCACGTAGTCGTGTTCCATGGCCGCCGATACGCTGATCCGGCCGCCCTGCGGCGTGTAGTTGACGGCGTTGCCGATCAGGTTGCTCAGGACTTCTTCGATATTTCGCCGGTTGCCCAGCACCGGGCGCAACTTCGCGGGGGGAGGCACCCATTCGAGGACCAGCGACCCGGCCTCGGCGCGAGGACGTTGAAATTCCACCTGGCGCTCCAGCAGTTCGGCCATGTCCAGGTGCTCTTTTTCCTGGCTGATCAGGCCGGACTCGATCCGGGACAGGTCCAGAAGCTCGGAAGTGAGGTCGGACAGGCCCCCCAGCCGTTCCTTGGCCCTGGTTAGAATCTCGCGCTGCTTCTCGGTTACCTCTCCGGCCAGGCCGTCGAGCACCACTTTGAGCTGCGCGGCGACCGCACTGAGGGGGTTCCTGATTTCGTGGGCCACCATGGAGACGAAATCGGACCGGATGCGGTCCACCCTTTTGAGGGCCGTGATGTCGTGCAGTACGGTGATCGTGCCCACGTTGCGGCGGGCACGGTCCCGAAAGGGCACACACCGCACGCCCAGCGTGACTCCTTCCGAGCCTGCGCCTTCCGCGGGCGGGCATTCCAGTTCCTCCATGAGTTCTACAAAATCGTCGCTCCCGGTGGCAAGCGCCCGGCCCACCAGGTCTTCGATCACCTCGTTTCGCACCACTTCCCCCACCGGCCGCCCCACGGGGCTTTCCTCCCGGTAGCCCACCATTTTCAAAAAGGCGGGATTGGACAGCACCACCCGTTTTTCGCTGTCGGTGGCCATCACGCCGTCTCCCAGGTGATTGACGAGCTGCCGCATGCGCGACTTCTCCACGGCAATGTCTTGCAGCGTCTGGGTATGTTCGATGGCCTTGGCCACGATCAGTCTCAACTGGTCGAGGCTGAAGGGCTTGGGAATAAAATCGAAAGCGCCCTTTTTCATGGCTTCGATGGAATGCTCGATGGTGGCGTAGCCGGTGATGACGATGATGACCGACTCGGGATGGATGGCCTTGACGTGCGTCAGCACGTCGAAACCGGAAAGTCCGGGCATCATCAGATCGAGCAAAATGATATCGAAGTGCTGCGCCTCGATCATCTTGAGGCCGAGTTCCCCGCAGTCGGCGGTCAGCACGTCGATGCCTTCTTTTTCCAGTACCTTGCAACACCCGTCTCGAATGCGCTGTTCGTCGTCCACGACCAGCACGCTGGGCCTGAAAGCATTTTTTTCCACAGCTTTTTCCGTTATAGGGACCGTCATTTTTCTCCCCATGAACACGGGCGTCAGTAAAACGAAGGGGCGGCGTCCTCACCGGTTCCCTGATACAACGGGAGCTCCACCACGAAAGTCGTGCCTGATTTGCCCGTCTCTTTCACCCAGACATCGCCTCCGCAGTCCCTGACTATCCCGTAGACCGTGCTCAACCCCAAACCGGTACCCTCTCCGGGCCCTTTGGTCGTAAAAAACGGGTCGAAAATTCTCGAAAGGTTCTCAATGGGTATGCCGCAGCCGGTATCGGAGACTTCCAGACAGGCTTTCTGTTTATCCCGGTCCAGATAGGTCCTGAGGGTGATCACTCCCCGGTGATCCATGGCGTCCACAGCGTTCATGACGAGATTGATGATGATCTGGCTCAACTGGTTCCTGTCGCCCTTGATCATCAGCATCTCGCTGGAAAGCTCCTTGACGATCTCCACGTTCATAAACAGCTTCTGGTCGCGGATAAGGCTGAGGCCGTGCTCCAGCAGGATATTGAGATGGAGTATTTCCTTGCCGACGTTGCTTTTTCTGCTGTAGGCGAGCAGATTTTTAACAATTTCCCTGCATCGATTGATATCCTCGATGACCAGCCCCAGGTCCTTCTGCCGGGGGTCCTGTTCGTCGAGGCTTTCCTGCACCATTCCCACGTAGAGGAGAATGCCCGTCAGGGGGTTGTTGATCTCGTGGGCCACGCCGGCGGCAAGCTGTCCCAGGGAGGCCATCTTTTCCGCCTGTGCGATCCTCAGGAAAATCTTTTTCCCGCGCTCCTCCTCTTCGAGCTTTTCCCTGAGGTCGTTGAACACCCCCATGGTACCCACTTCCCTACCGTCTTCGTAGATGATAGCGGCGGTCAGTTCCACGGGGATCTTGTCGCCATGGACATTGACGAGGCTGACTCTGCGAGACGGCAGCTTCCCCTTCCCCCCCGTGCGCTCGTCTCGCAACAGTTTCATGATTTCTTTGGCCTGCCCGGGCGGATGCAGGTCCTCCACCGTGATTTTCCCCCTTGCCTCGTCGATGGAATACCCGGTAAGCTCCTCGGCGGCCCGGTTCATGATCAGCACCCGGCCCTCCCGGTCCGCCGCGATGATGGCGCTCGTGGAACTTTCTATCAGTTTATGGGTGAACTCCCTTATTCCGGAAAGTCTTCTTTCCAGGGTCTTGACCTGGGTGACGTCCCGGATGGTCTCGATAATGTAGGCCACGTCCCCCTGGTCGTCGAAGATGGGGGAAAATACCCGGTCCTCCCACTTCGCATGACCGTCCGGGGTCACCACCCGGCGCAGGGTCGAATGCCCGATCCGTTCGGCAAGCACCATGGCGAAAGGGCAATCGTCAAGCGTGCACGGCTCCTGGGAGTGGTAGAAGAAATCGTGGCACGTCCTTCCGATGATCTGCTTCTTTTTGATCCCGAATTTTTCCTGGAAATTCCGGTTGATGTCCACGATGATCTTGTCAGGCGACAAAATAAGGGCAGGCAGGGACAGGGAATTGAATACCCGTATCCTCCACTTCATGCCCCTTTTGGACTTGGATTGTTTCACGACCGGACTCCATCCGCCGCCGCTCCGATGCTCAAACCGGGGTCCGGTGCCTCTGCCTGACGCCTCTTCAATGCAAAACCGGGACGCCCGATTTCGGCACGTACCGGAATGACGGCCGTCCCCCATCGCCAACCACCGTTCGAGTCTTGCGGGGCGGCCCCCATCAACGCCCGAGGGTGTCCTTCACGATTTCCATGAGTTTGTCCAGGTCCACGGGTTTTTCAACGTAGTCGTCGGCCAGGTTCGTCATGCCCTGCCAGCTCGTGTAGTTGGTCGTGGACACGAAGTTGGCCACCGCCGTCAGCAGCACCACCGCGATGTCCTTGTATTCAGGGTTTTTCTTGATCTCGTCGCAAAGATCGTACCCGTGCTTCCTGGGCATCATGACGTCCAGGACGATCAGGTCGGGCCTTTCCTGTTTGATCTTTTCCCATGCCTCGACGCCGTCGTAAGCCTTCGATACCTTGAAGTTGTTGCTCGAAAGCTTCATGGCGATCGACTCCACGATATCCGGATCGTCGTCCACTACAAGGATGTGTGGCTGCGCGTTCATATTGACTCCTTTCCGATATTGGATCAGGAACCGTTATTTTCAAACCTGCGGTCTGGGGAGCAATCCGGCCCGTTCTACGATTTCGCGCACTTTGTGCTCCCATTCGATGGCCATGATATGAAAACCCCGAACGCCTTCCACCTTCTTGAGCCGCTCGATGGTCTCGATACAGATTTTGATGCCCTCTTCGGACTGTTTTTCCTTGGGAAGCGCGGCAAGGCGCTTGACGATATCGTCGGGAACATCCATTCCGGGGACCTTGTTCTTCATGTACTTCGCCATGCCGGCGGACTTCATGGGCGTGATGCCCGCCAGGATGTGCACCTGCTTGTGCAGGCCCCGCTCCCGCACCCCTTCCATCCATTTTTCGAACTTGTCCACGTTATAGATGCACTGGGTCTGGATGAAGTCCACGCCGGCCTTCACCTTTTTCGCCAGCCGCGCGACCCTCAGTTCGAAGGGATCGGCGAACGGGTTGGCCGCCGCTCCGATGAACATCTTCGGAGGCCCGTCGATCGCTTCGCCGCCCTGGAACTTCCCCTGGTCGCGCATGGTCCGCACCATGTCGATCATCTGGATGGAATCGATGTCGTGCACGCTCGCCGCCATCTTGTGATCGCCGAAGTGGGGATGGTCGCCCGAAAGGCAGAGCATGGTGTCGATCTCGTGCGAGTAGGCGCCCAGGATGTCGCTTTGCATGGCCAGCCGGTTGCGGTCCCTGGTAACCATCTGCAGGATGGGATGGAGCCCCTCCTGGCGGACCAGGATGCAGGCCGCAAGGCTCGACATCCGCACCATGGCGGTCTGGTTGTCCGTTACGTTGACCCCGTCCACGCAGCCCCGAAGCAGTTTCGCTTTTTCCCTCACCTTGTTCGGAAGAGCGCCTCGCGGCGGCCCGCATTCCGAGGTGACGGCCAGTTGCCCGGATGCCAGTATCTTTTCGAGTACGCTTTCCGTCTTCATGATGCCAGGTCCTCTCTGATGATCTTGCGGGGGCCGGCGCCTCTTCCCGGGCGCCAGTCCTTGGCGGGGATGTTTTCTTCATACAGACTGGTCATTCCGAGCGCCTTGAGACGGTCCCAGATGAGCTGCCAGGCGCAGTCCACGTCCGGGTCGATCTCGCACTTCCCGTTGGTCGATCCGCCGCAGGGGCCGTTCATGAGCTGCTTGGAGCACCGGGCGATGGGGCAAATCCCCCCCGTCAGCCCCAGCACGCAGTCTCCGCACCCCTGGCACCGTTCCGCCCACACCCCCTGGCGTTCTGACGCTCCCATGAACTTGGTGTTCACCGCCGGGAAGACGGGCTTTTCCCGAAACCGCCTGGCCACTTCCTGCACGCCGCAGCCGCAGGCCATGGAAAGCACGGCATCCACCTGGTTAATATGCGGGATGAGCTGTTCGACGTACTCGGGATCGCACTGTCTTTCCAGCGTGATCTCCAGGACCTCGAGTGGCTTTCCTTCTTTCATGAAGTTCATCTGGAGAGCGGAGGACAGCAGCCCCACCTCTTTGCGGCCTCCCGCCGCGCACACGCTCACACACTCGTTGCACCCCACCAGCAAAATGCGGCGATAGGGCCTCGTGTATTCGATGAGTTCCTCCATGGGTTTTCGTTCCGCAGTAATCATTTTCGCCAACGCTCCCTTTTCTGGAAATTAACCTGCAGCCTGTTCCATCGCTGAGGCGGCCCCCGGTTTGCCCGGGTTGGGACCCAGGCTACGAATCTTTTCCGTAAAGTCCGAAGCTATCTGGGCGAACCGTTCGCCCATCCCGGCGGAAACCGAAAACATCTCGACCCGCTCGCCCCCTATGCCTATTTCATCGAGAAGCCGCTTGACGGATGAGACGCGCCGCGCCGCCCTGATATTTCCGCTTTTGAAATGGCAGTCTCCATCGAGACAGCCGGCGACAAACACCCCGTCGGCCCCCTTCTGCATGGCCTTCATGATGTGAATGGCGTCCACCTTGCCCGAGCAGGGCACCCTGATGATCTTCACGTTGGATGGATAGGGCTGCCTCATGCTGCCCGCCATGTCCGCGGCCGTGTAGGCGCAGTAGTGGCAGCAGAAAGCAACGATAATCGGTTCGAATCGGTCCATCACACCATCCTTTCGAATAAACCGTCCAGTTTGGCCAATACCTGGTCGTCTTCGTAGCGCATGAGCTGAATGGCCTTTGCGGGGCAATCCGCAGCGCAGGTCCCGCAGCCATGGCACTTCGCGGGGTCGATCTCCGAAACCCCGTCGGCGTTGATGGCGGGAATGCCGAACGGGCACACGCGCACGCAGATGAGACAGGCCGTGCACCTCTCGGGATCCACCTGCGCCGTCGCCGCTCCCAGGTTGATGACGTGCCTGGCCAGGAAGGTCTCGGCGCGCCCCGCGGCCGCTTGCGCCTGCGCCACGGTTTCCCGTATGCTCTTGGGCGCGTGGGCGGTCCCCGCCACGAAAAAGCCGGGTATCGGCAGGTCCACCGGCCGCAGTTTTACATGATCTTCCAGGAAATACCCGTCGGAGGTCCGGGGAAGGCGGAAGATGGTTCCCAGGTCTTCGGTGAATTCCTCGTCGGCCACAAATCCGGTGCTGAGCACCAGGCGGTCGGCGGGTATGCAGATCTTCCTGCCCAGGAGAAGGTCGGTGAACTCCACCGAAACCTTGTCGCCGTCCGGCGTGACCGTCGGCTTGTCGTCGAGCCCGTAGGCCGTAAAAATGACTCCCCGCTCCCGTGCCTTCCTGTAAAAATCTTCTTCGAACCCGGGCGTACGCATGTCGCGGTATAGGACCACCACGCGGGCCTTGGGATTGAGATCGGTGATTTTCAGCGCATTTTTCAGGGCGGACTGGCAGCACACGCGGGAACAGTTCGGATTTTCCGGAGTGCGCGATCCCACGCACTGGATCATCACCACGTTGTCCCAGGCGGCGGCCTTTTCGGGGGCTTCCACCAGCACCGATTCCAGGTCCATCTGGGTGCTGACCGCCTCGTGCCTGCCCAAAAGATATTCATCCGGGCGATGGGCCAGCGCCCCGGTCGCCAGGATGGTGATGCCGTGCTTGATTTGCCGGTAGAACATCTGGGGACCGACCTGGATGCCCGTTTTGAACATGCCGGCCATGCCGCTGTGATCCACCACCACCGAACTGGTAAGGACCTGGATGCGTTCGTGCGACCGGACCCGTTCCACCAGTTCGTCGAGGCGGGCCTGGACGTCTTCGCCGTCCATCGTCCGGTGGATTTTGCGCGCAAGGCCTCCCAGGCTGCGCGATTTTTCGACCAGGTGAATGCTGTAGCCCATGTCGGCCAGGCTGAGCGAGGCGACCATGCCCGCGATGCCGCCTCCCACCACCAGGATATCCTTGTCCATGGGCAGCAGGTGGTCGGAGAGGGGATGGGACAGCCGCACCGCGGCCACCGCCATGCGGAGCAGTTCTTTGGCCTTTTCCGCCGCATGCCCCGGATCGTCGAAATGCACCCAGGTGGTCTGGTCCCGCAGGTTGGCGATTTCCAGGAGGTACTTGTTGAGTCCCGCCTTTCGCACCGCGTCCTGGAACAGGGTTTCGTGGGTGCGGGGAGAGCAGGCCCCGATCACCACCCGGTTGAGCTTTTCGCTGCGAATGACTGACTGGATGCGTTCCAGCGACTCGCGGCTGCAGCCGTGCCCGATGCACTCGGATACGGCCACCTGCGGCAGGCCGCGCATGGCGGCCGCTATTTCCCGGACGTTTACCACGGAACCGATGTTGATGCCGCAATCGCACACAAAGACGCCGATCCTGGGCTCTTCTCCCGTTACGTCCCGTTCCGGGGGAAAGTCCTCGCTCCTTTCGGAAACGGCCTGCACCGGGCTCAGGTCCGCGGCGGCGCAGCACGCGGCGGCGCTGGCCTGGACGACGGTTTCCGGAATGTCCTTGGGGCTTTCGAAAAGCCCGCACACGTAGATCCCGGGCCGGGAGGACGCCACAGGGCTGAAGACGCCGGTTTTCGTGTAGGAATGTTCGTTCAGTTCGACGCCCAGCTTCTCGGCGAGCCCCTTGACCTCGGGCGAGATTCGGAACCCGGTGGAAAGGACCACCATGTCGAAGGCTTCCTCCAGGTGCCGGCCGTCTCCGTACGCCGAGTAGGCGATGGTCAGCCCGCCGGTCAACGCCCCTTCTTCGACGGTTGCCTCGATGCTGTGCGGGCGGCTGCGCACCAGGCGCACCCCGTAGGTATCGACGGCCCTTGTGAGGTAGCGCTCGTAGTCCTTGCCCGAGGTCCTCATGTCCATGTAGAAAATGGTTGTATCGATGTCTTCCTGAAAACGTTCGCGGGTCACCATGGCTTCCTTGAGCGCGAACATGCAGCAGGCGCTCGAACAGTAGGAAACCGCCCCTTCCCGCATGCTGCGGGACCCCGCGCACTGGATCCAGGCGATTCTCCGGGGCCTCGTACCGTCCGACGGGCGGAGCAGCTCCCCCTGGGTGGGCCCGGAGGCCGACATGATCCGCTCGTATTCCAGGCTCGTCACCACGTTGGGATGCACCCCGTAGCCGTAGGTGCCCAACACTTCGGGGTTGAACACGCCGGCCCCCGGCGCCAGCACCACGGACCCCACTTCCAGCGACTTCTCACTGACCGAATCCTGCGCCAGGATGGCCCCCGCCGGACAGACGTCCACCAGGGCCTGGATATCGGCGCAACGGGCTATGTCGATGCTGAAGGCGTGGGGCGTGGCCTGGGGATAGCGCATGCACGTGGGAGCCCGGTGGTCGAGGCCCGGCGTGAAGCGCACGACTTCCGGGAACTTTCTGGCGCATTCCCCGCAGGCGGTGCACTTGTTTACGTCGATGTAGCGCGGCTCGCTGGTGAGGGTTGCCGTAAAATCTCCGGCCTTTCCGTCGAGCTTGGTCAGCCGGGTTGCCGTCATGAGCCGGATATGCAGGTC
>LUZZ01000138.1 GCA_001603845.1 Syntrophobacterales bacterium Delta_01
GCCGGCCGGGCCGCTGAAATCGCTGGTGGTTTCGGGCATTATCGACGGGGTGGGCGGGGTGCTGGGCTTCGTGCCGCTCATCGTTTTCATGTTCCTGGCC
Organism: Syntrophobacterales bacterium Delta_01; assembly: GCA_001603845.1. Taxonomy (GTDB): domain Bacteria; phylum Desulfobacterota; class Syntrophobacteria; order Syntrophobacterales; family Syntrophobacteraceae; genus SbD1. The sequence continues at coordinate 101 of LUZZ01000138.1, forward strand.
ATCGCCTTCCTGGAGGACACCGGCTACCTGGCAAGGGTGGCCTACATGCTGGACCGCGTGTTCCGGACGTTCGGCCTGCACGGAAGCTCGGTCATGGCCTTCATCATTTCCGGGGGGATTGCCGGCGGGTGCGCCGTTCCGGGAGTGTTCGCCACCAGGACCCTCAGGAGTTCGCGCGAGAGGCTGGCGACCATTCTCACCGCCCCTTTCATGAACTGCGGGGCCAAGATGCCCGTGTTCGCCATGCTGATCGCGGCCTTTTTTGCGGCCAAAGAGGCCCTGGTCATGTTCCTGCTGACGGTGCTTTCGTGGGCTTCCGCCCTGCTCTTTGCAAAGCTCATCCGTTCGACCATTCTGCGCGGTCCCGGCACGCCCTTTCTCCTGGAGCTGCCTCCCTACCGGCTGCCCACCTTCAAGGGGCTTCTCATCCACACCTGGGAGCGGACCTGGCAGTACATCCGCAAGGCGGGGACCATCATCCTGGCCATCTCCATCCTGTTCTGGGCGCTGATGTCCTATCCGGGCCTGCCGGAAGTCGAGCGCCGGATATACGCCGGGGAGCGCGCCTCGATCCTTGCCGAGGTCCCCGAGGAGATACGGCCGGCCGTTCTGGCTTCCGGCGAGGCGTCGAACGACCCGCGCGTCCAGGCTTTCCGAAACCGCCTCCAGGAGGTGGACTACGAACAGGCCCAGGCTGCCCTTAAAAACTCCATCGCCGGGCGGATCGGTTCCACGCTTACCTCCGTCACCCGGGCCAACGGCTTCGACTGGCGGACGAACGTGTCGCTGGTATCCGGGTTTGCGGCAAAAGAGATTATCATTTCTACTATGGGCACCGCTTATTCGCTCGGCCGGTCGAAAGAGGGCGAACAGGTGCCGCTGAGCGAACGGCTGGCCGCGGACCCGAGCTGGAATCGGCTGAAAGCATTTTCGCTGATCGTGTTTATTATGCTGTATGCTCCCTGTTTCGCCACCATCCTGTGCATCGTCCGCGAATCCGGATCGTGGAAGTGGGGGCTTTTTTCCATGGTGTTCAATACCCTGGCGGCCTTCGCCGTGTCCACCCTGGTCTACCGGGGCGGGCTGTGGCTGGGGCTCGGATAACGGGGGAAAGGAGTATAAATCATGTGGCAGACCGGCATCGTCCTGCTCATCGTGGCGGCTGTCCTGGTGTACCTGGTCAGGCACTACGCAAGAGTCTACCGCGGCCGCGCCTCCGCCTGTTCGGCGTGTGCGGGCTGCTCGCCGTCCGGCCCGGCGGTCGGGAACGCGCCGTGCGGGTGCGCGAACGAGGGGGAATGCTTCGGAACGCCCGGCGGGAAGCATCTCTCGAACGAATGAGCCATGCAGACGCATGGGACCTGCAAGGATACGGAACTTGGATATGAAAATCGATCTTTCACTGCCGGGAAGCCCTCCCCGCACCTCTGAAATATCCATCGGCGACGACGTGCTGGAAACCATCGCCGGGGGGCTGGAAGACGCCCTCCGGGGGCGGGCCGCCTACTGGATCTGGGACGAAGCGGTGTGGAACCTGTGGGGGCGGCGGGCGGCGGAGCTGGGCTGGCCGGAGCCGGCCGGCGGCCGGGTCATCCTGTTCGCCGCGTCCGAGCCCAACAAGCGCATGGCTTCCGTCGAGTTCCTGGCGCGCCGGCTGGTCAATGCCGGGGCCACGCGGGACAGCGCCCTGGTGGCCGTGGGCGGCGGGGTCACGGGGGACATCGTCGGGTTCGCCGCATCCATTTACATGCGCGGCATTCCCCACTTTCAGGTCCCCACCACGCTCCTGGCGCAGGTGGACAGCAGCGTCGGGGGCAAGACCGGGGTGGACCTGCCGGAGGGGAAAAACCTTCTCGGCACCTTCCACCAGCCGACGCGGGTGTGGGTGGACCCCCGCTGGCTGGTGACGCTCCCCGAGGCCGAATTGCGGCAGGGCATGGCCGAAGTGATCAAGTCCGCCATAATCGGCGACGAAGTGCTGTGGAAATTCGTGGAAAACAACGGGCAGAACCTGCGCAGGCGCGATCCCGAGGCCCTGTTGCGAATCATTTCGGCGAGCTGCCTGCTCAAAACACGGGTCGTCGAAGCCGATGAAAAAGAGGCCGGCTACCGGCGGGTGCTGAACCTGGGCCACACGGTGGGGCACGCGCTGGAAAAGCTCACCGGCTACCGCCTCAAGCACGGAGATGCCGTGGCCGTGGGCATGCTGGCCGCGGCCGGCCTTTCCCGACGGATGGGCATGATGCCCGCCGGGGATGCCGAACGGCTGGAGCGGCTTTGCGAACAGTGGGCAATGCCTGTTCGCGTTCCGGCCGATATCCGGCCCGAAGCTGTGATAGACGCCATACGCGCCGACAAGAAACGGATCGGCGACCGGCTCCATTTCATCCTGCCCGTGCGTATCGGAGAGGTGGTGGAACGTACCGATATCGACTACGACGAGTTGAGGGACGTTCTGGCCCACCTGAGGGAAAAATAGTGAAAAAATGCGCGGTGCTTCCCGAATTCAGCAGGCTGATGTCCGACACCATCGTCTGGGACATCCTGGCCTCCGTTGCGGACGCGGTGGTGACCATCGACGAAGAGCACCGGGTCGTCTACTGCAACAAAGTGGCCGAGCGGATGTTCGGATATTCGTTTGACGAACTGGTGGGGACCGACGTCTCGCCTCTTATCCCCGAGCCGCATGTTTCGGTGCACCGCGGCTACGTGGACCGCTATCTCCAGACAAAGGAGGGCCGGGTGATCGGAAAATCCAGGGAATGTTCGGCGCGGCGCAAGGACGGGTCCACTTTCCCGGTTGAAATATCCTACTCGGTTTCGGAAACCGCGGGCAAGCTGTACTTCACGGCGGTTATCCGCGACATTTCCGAACGCAAGCGACTGGAACACGAGGTGCGCTTCATGGAAAAACTGGCAAACGTGGGCAAGGCGGTTGCCAACGTGGTCCATGAAATCCGCAAGCCCCTGGTGCTGATCGGCGGGTTCGCCAGGCAGGCGGAAAGCTGCACCGCCCTGAAAGCGGACGAAAAGACCCGCCGGAAGCTCAAGATAGTGGTGAACGAGGTCAAGAGGCTGGAAGGGCTCCTGAGCGGCATCCACCTGCTCACGCGCCCCGAAGTGGCGAGCCACAAGCGCCCGGTTTCGGTGGACGAGCTGCTGCGGGAAACGTTCGAGCTTTTCGACCCCATGCTCCAGGGAAAGCAAATTCACCTGCAAACCGATATCGCGCCGCAGTCCATTCCGGTCACCGGCGATCCCGACAGGCTCAAACAGGTGTTTTTGAACCTGCTCCAAAACGCGGTTGAGGCCCTGGAAGGTTCCGGCACCATCCGGGTGACCGCCCGGAGCGAAGATGGCCGCGCCCGGATCGAGTTCGAAAATGACGGCCCGGCCATTCCGCAGGAAATGGCGGATAGGATTTTCGACCCCTTTTTCACCACCAAGGCGGACGGAACCGGCCTCGGGCTGGCCGTAACGAAAAACATCATCAACGATCACGGCGGAGAAATCAGCATCCGGTCGGAAGGCGGAAGAGGAGTGAGCTTCATCGTCACTTTGCCGCTGAGCGGGGAGTGAGGGCGGAGAGTGCCGGATGCTTGATGTAAATTGACGGACGGGGGCGCTTCGCCTCCACCTCCCACGCCGCTTCTCGGCTTCATTTGGTCCCTTAAAATGCGTCATTCCCGCAGCGATTTTGAGCGGGAATCCGGCGTGTTGGTTCTTTGCCGCCCGGCAGAAGTCCATAGGGTTGCAAAAAATATCCCCACCCAATAGCGCCGCGTTTTCCCGGCGGTCCCCCCAAAACCCTGCCGCCCGCTGCTGCTTTATGGCGTTCGCCCGCGACTGGTGGTGGATACTCGGCACCGGATTGGATACAATTAATCCCTGTACGGGCGGCTCGCGAAGGGCCGCCGATAGTTCACTTCACGGGAGGCGATAAAAGAAATGCGGGAGTACACGATTCACCCGCTCACGGTCGGCGCTCGCGAAACCGACCAGGGAATCATGACCTATCTGCGGGGCTACGGCAAAACGATCTGGATGGGCGTTTACGCGTTTCTGATAAAAGGAGCCGAACAGAACATCCTGGTGGACACCGGGCTCGACCAGTTCGTGGTGCCCGATCATATCCTGGCCGAATACCCGAACATCCTCGACTTCGAGGAATCGCTCGCGCGGTTCGATCTCAGCCCCGAATCGATCGATCTCATCATCCACACGCACCTGCACAACGACCATTGCGAAAACGACTACAAGTGCACCAACGCAAAAATCATCGTGCAGAAGGCCGAATACGACTTCCTGTTGAACCCTCACCCCATCGACTACCGGTATTTTCCCGACCTTCTGGATGGGCTGAACGTGGAAACGGTGGAGGGCGATTTTCACCTGATGGACGGAATCGACCTGATCCTCACTCCGGGCCACACCCCCGGAGGCCAGAGCGTGGCCGTTCACACCTCGGCCGGGCTGGCGGTGATTCCGGGTTTTTGCTGCAATTCGAAAAATTTTCCGGCCGACGGTCCCGTTGTCGCTCCCGGCGTCCACACCGATGCCATTGCGGGCTTCGAGAGCGCCCAGCGGGTGCGCAAGATGGCCGACATCCTCATCCCGCTCCACGACATGGAGGTGGGAAAGATGGAAAAAATTCCCGCCTAACGCGCAACGGCCGGTTTCAGGGCGCTCCGGACCGCGGCCCGAATGAGGCGGCTTCGAAAACCACGGATTTCAGGCGGACGGGAGACGACCTCAATCGTCTTCCCCCGCGAAACCGCGTTCGGGCAACAGTCCGGCTCGCCCCGGAACCGGCGGATATGTGAGTTCAGTACCTGTGGGTCATGGCCGGGCCTCCGGGCGGCGCGGGCGTCGCATCCGCCGGTGCGCAAAGCGCGGGAGCGATCCTGTCGGTTTCCATATCCCTTGTTTCCGCGTCTACGGCACCAGCCACAGCGCGATGTTTCGCGCGATCTGGCCCAGCTTGTACGGGATCCTTCCCATGGTGAATTCCTGGACGTCCTTGATGCCTCTCCGGCCCACCACCAGCGTGCCGAACTGCCCCTTCACCGCCTCGTTGTAGAGGTTCACCGCCCGGCTTCCGGCGCCCTTGATCACGCGGGTGGTGATTCTTCCCGGCGCAAATCCCGCCGCGGTCAGGGTCCTCACGGCGTTTTCGAAAACGGGCTTGAGGGCGATTTCACACTCCTGGATGATCTCCTGCACGCCCTGATCGTCGGGCATCGCGCCCCCTTCCTCCTGGGGCAGCCTGGCAACGTGTACGATGGCCACCGTGGAGTCCTCGGGCTTGAGCATCCGGGCGACGAAGTTCACCGAGCGGATGGTGGAAAGGGACTGGTCGACCCCGATCATGATCTTTCCGGGGGTGGGGGCTCCGCCCAACAGGCATACCGGGGAGTCGCACGCGTTGATGAACACCTTGGCGGCGATGCTTCCCAGCATCGACTCATCCATCCGCCCGAGGCCGCGTCTGCCGATGACCACCGCGTTGTAGCCGAACTTGCATTCGTTGAGTATGTCCCGGGCCACGCCCTCGTTTCTCTTGACGGTGTTGCAGGTGATGGCCGAACCGGGCAGGCCCGCCGCTTCCAGGATCTTGCAGGCGTCCCCCATGCACTCGCGCATCTTTCCCTCTTTGTACTCATTCCAGGAACTCATGTACTTGTGGTGGTCGTCCACCTTGGTGTCCTTGCCCGTTTCCCAGAAAATCTCGGGCGCTTTGTCGATTACCGACAAAAGAACGACTTCCGCTTCGGTGAGATTGACGACCTTGGAAACGTACCTGATGTTTTCCATGGACTGATCGGACCCGTCCACCGGCAAGAGTAAAAGCTTTCGATCCGGGTTCATAAACGCCTCCTACAGGCATTGGATAAGAAATTGGAATTGCGCAAAAAGACTGACGACATGTTTAAGGTCCGGGCGATCTGAAAGGAGGAATTTCTCGGCAATTCTTTTCAATCCGGGCCCCTGGGGGCGATTTTTCGGATGCCGGTCCGGCAGGGGCAACGCGTGAGGCGCGCTCGGGCTTATGCGCCGGTACTCATCCTACCGGATTTTTGCAAATAAGTCCATTGAAGAAATAAGAGTCGCTGTTTTTGCAACACTTCGAAATCAATGACAAACCCGAACGGCCCCCTGCAAAGGCCCTGCACCGTCAATTGACTCGGTAAAAAGTTTCACATGTCTTTTTCCGTCGAACACTTGCTTGAATATTGGTAAATTCATGCTAGTATGACCCCGTTTGGCGGCTTCCTGCTTCAGGAGGGCTGAAGCCGCGGGAATTGCTGGCCTTTTGTGAGAATGTCCGTTTACATGCTGCAATAGGATGACCGGTCGGATGTCCCGGTGGGGTCGATTTTCGGCGGGAGCCGGTCTGCATTCAAGTTCCGGTTATCTATATTGATTTCGAGTTCAAAAGGCCTGCGGCGGGAAGGTGCCGCCGGTGGCCGGTGCGACCTTCGTTTGTCCGGGATTTTTCGGCGCGGCTGCATTGTCAAGAGACTGCCTGCCGGACGAAAATCATTGACATTTTCAGGTCAAACGGATATTTAACAAACGTTTAAAAATCCGGGGGTCTTCTAAGAAGTTCCAGATATTCTCCCCCCGATGCGCCCCTGCTCCGTCTCGTGCTCCAGCGTCCGATTTTACTGCGGTTCTTCTTCTTCCCGAAGCATTTCTCCTCCTAGCCTGCCGGTTGCTCCAGGCGCAACCGCATAAAAAATCTGAAGGCTGTTTGAGCACTTTGGCGGAAAATCGCTTTCAGCCGGGAAATCGACAGATTTTCTATTGCTCGAAAGATGTGCCTTTTCAGGCGAGTTATGTTTTCCAACCCGTGTAAGAATTTAGCGGTGAGGTGCCGTGACCGGGCCCGCAAACTGAATCTAAACGCAAATCAAGAAGGAGGATCAGGCCTTGACATTCCAACCATCGAAGCAGGTGTATTCGGGCAAAATCAGGGAAATCACCCTGGGGACCGGAGACAAGGCGGTAAAGATCGGCGGGAAATCCGTCTATTCCTTCCATTCGTTCGAAGGAGACGTCCCCAATCCGCCCAGGATAGCCATGGAAGTTTGGGACAAGGACCCGAGGGAGGAATGGGCCGCGGCGGCGGTGGCTCCCTTCGGGGATGTGCTGGGCGATCCGGGGGCGTGGGCGCGCAAGTGCGTGGAGGACTACGGCGCCGAAGTGATCGTGGTGCAGACCAAGAGCGCCGACCCCAACGGGGACAACAAGCCGGCGGCTGAAGTGGCGGCGGCCGTCAAGAAGGTGGTCGACGCGGTGGATGTGCCCGTGCTGATCTGGGGCGTGGCCAACCACGAGAAGGACACGGAAGTCATGCGGATGGTGGCGGAGCAGTGTTCGGGCAGGCGTCTGGGCATCTCGCCGGTGGAAGAGGGCGACTACAAGCAGATAGGCGCGGCGTGCCTGGGCTACAAGCACATTACCGTCGCATCCTCGCCCATTGACGTCAACCTTGCCAAACAGCTCAACATCCTGCTGGGAAACCTCGGGGTTTCCACCGAAGACCTGATGATAGACCCCACCACCGGCGGCCTCGGCTACGGACTCGAATATACTTATTCGGTCATGGAGCGCATCATGCAGGCCGCTCTCACCCAGGAAGACGAAAAACTGCAGCAGCCTATCGTCGCAAACGTCGCCAATGAAACCTGGAAAGCCAAAGAGTCCAACCTCAGCACGGAAGACGCTCCGGAGCTGGGAGACGCCGGCAAACGGGCCGTCCTGATGGAAGCGGTCACCGCCGTCGATCTTCTGCTCGCGGGCGCCGATCTGGTGATCATGAGGCATCCGGATGCGGTGAACCTGGTGAGAAAATATATCGCAAAGATGATGTAAGTCCGCGGAAAGCACGGCCGCGGGAGGTTTTTCCCGTAATACAAACCTCCCCTTGAAGGGGAAATGAGGTGCCATATGTCGGATGAGAAAGAAAAACTTACGATTGCCAAAGAAGACAAGAAAGTCAAAAAGTTAAATTTGCGCGAAGCGACTTCATGCCCGGCCACTCTGCAGATGATAAAGAGAATGGATGAGGACGGCAACGACTCGGTGTTCCACCGGGCGGCCGAGATGAAGCCGTGTCCCATAGGGGCGGAATCGGCTTGTTGCAAGAACTGTTTCATGGGACCGTGCCGCCTCAACGCGAAGGACCCTTACGCGAAGACCGGGGTCTGCGGGGCCAACATCGATACCATCGCCGCCAGGAACTTTGCGCGCGCGGTGGCATCGGGCGCCGCCGCCCACACCGACCATGGAATGGGCATGCTGGACGCGTTTCGCGGTGTGGTCAGAGGGACGGTGGGCCACTTTAAGATCCAGGACGAAGCGAAGCTCAGAAGCGTGGCCGAAAGCATCGACATCCCCACGGAGGGCAGGACCGTCAAGGAAATCGCCACCGACCTCTACGAGGAGCTGGAGCGCACCTACACCCAGGTCGAAGGCGAAATTCCGTTTGCCAAGCGCGTTCCTCCCAAGACGCTGGAACAGTGGCGCAAGGCGGGTGTCGTTCCCCGCGGCGCGATGCGCGAGATCATGGAAATCATGCACCGCACCCACATCGGCGTCGACCAGAACTACAAGAACATCGTCACCCAGTGTTCCCGCACGGCCCTTTCCGACGGGTGGGGCGGGTCCATGGTGGCCACCGAAATTTCCGACATCATGTTCGGCACCCCTACCCCGCGGGTAGCCGGTGTCAATATGGGCTTCCTGAAGGAAGACCACGTGAACATCCTCATCCACGGCCACGAGCCCCTGCTTTTCGAAGGGATGATCGCCGCCTCCCAGGACCCGGTGAACATTGAAAAGGCGAAGGCCGCCGGCGCCAAGGGCATCAACCTGCTCGGCATGTGCTGTTCGGGCGCGGAAGTGCTGGGAAGGCACGGCATTCCCCACGCCGGTAACTTCCTGTCGTCCGAGCCGGTGATCGCCACCGGGGCCGTCGATGCGATAGGCGTGGACGTGCAGTGCATCATGCAGGCCCTGCCCAAGGTGGCCGAATGTTACGGCACCAAGGTCTACACCACGAATTACCGGGCCAAGATCGACGGGGCCATCCACATCCAGTTCGACGAGCACAATCCCCTGGATGCTCCCACCAAGATCATCGAGCTGGCCGTCGAACGGTTCAAGAACCGCACCGTGAAGGTCATCATCCCGCAGCGGCAGGACTGGGGCGTGCACGGCTTCTCCCACGAGTACGTCACCTACATGCTGGGCGGCAAGTTCCGCGGTTCCTACGTGCCCCTGAACGACAACATCATCAACGGCCGCATCCGCGGCGTGGCCGGCGTTGTCGGCTGCAACAACCCCAGGGTCAAGCACGATGAAGTACACGTCGAAGTGGTAAAAGAACTCATCAAGAACAACGTGCTGGTAGTCCAGACCGGGTGTTCCCAGATCGCGCTGGCCAAGGCCGGGCTGCTCAAGCCCGACGCGGCGGTGCTGGCGGGGACGGGGCTCCAGGAAGTGTGCGAAACCGTGGGCATTCCGCCCGTACTGAGCCTCGGCTCCTGCGTGGACAACAGCCGGATTCTCATCGCCTGCGCCGAAATGGTGCGCATGGGCGGCCTGGGAGACAAGATCTCCGACCTGCCGGTCGCTGGGTGCGCTCCCGAGTACATGAGCGAGAAGGCGATTTCCATCGGCCACTATTTTGTGGCTTCCGGCGTTTTCACGGTTTTCGGCGTGACCTTCCCCTCGGTTGAAAATACCAAGTTCCACGACTACCTGTTCCGCGGGTTGGAAGAAGAAGGCTTCGGGAAGTGGGGATTCGCCGTCGACCCGCACGACATGGCCCAGATGATGATCGACCACATCGACAAGAAGAGGGCGGCGCTCGGCCTGGCCGAAGAGCGCGAGCGCAAACTCTTCAGCATGGAGGACAGGAGAGCAGCAGAAGGTTAAGCCGGAACGCGAAGCTCCGTGCAGGATATGAAGATTTAACTCCGGCTTGAAGCCGGCTACGGAAAGGGAACATAGAAAAAGGAGTTCAGCATGTCCAGGTTAGTCTGTTTTGCTGCGATCCAGGGAGCTTACAATATAGTGTCCAAGGCCGAAGGCACGTTCAAGCAGGCCATGGACAAATACGGTCCGAACCAGCCGATCGGGTTTCCCAATACGGCGTTCTACCTTCCGATCATTTACTCGATTTTGGGGATCAAGGTGGAAAAGCTGGGGGAAGCCGAACCGGTCATCAAGATGTGCCGCGAGCTTCTGCCCGCGCACATCAAGGCGGAACACGGCATCAACCTCCCCTACCTGGGAGGCACTCTCGATGCCGGTATGGCCGCCATCCTGGCTGAAGAAGTAGTCGAGGCCATCCGCTACGTGGAAGACCCGAACTTTTACTGCCTGGGTGAAGAGTGCGACATGGACAACCGTCGCATCTGGCTGGGCGCCGCCGACGACACCATCATGAGAAAGAGGGGTATCGAGTTCGTCGACGGGTCCGCTCCGGGGTTTGCCGCCATCGTGGGCGCGGCGCCCAACCCGGAAATCGCGAAGATGATCGCGGAAGACTACCAGAAGAAGAACCTCTATGTCTTCATGTGCGCCAACCAGTCCGGCACCACCTTTGCCCAGCAGTTGGTGGAGGCCGGCGTGCAGATCGGGTGGAACACCCGCCTGGTGCCTTTCGGCCCGGATATTTCGGCGGCCGTGTTCGCCCTGGGCTTCGCCAACCGCGCCGCCATGGCGTTCGGCGGCGTCAAGCCCGGCGATTTCAAGACGATTCTCAAGTATAACAAGGACCGCGTGTTCGCCTTCGTGAACGCGTTCGGCGAAGTGAACGCCGAATGGGCCGCCAACGCGGCCGGCGCCATCAACTGGGGCTTCCCCACGCTGGCGGACACCGACATTCCGGAAATCCTTCCCACCGGCGTGTGCACCTACGAACACGTCGTGTCCAGCGTTCCTTACGAACAGCTCACCGCCAAGTCGATCGAAGTGCGCGGCCTGAAGGTCACCATCACCGAGATTCCCATCCCGGTGTCCTACGGTCCGGCCTTCGAGGGCGAGCGCGTGCGCAAGGACGATGTGTACCTGGAGTGCGGCGGCGGGAAGACCCCCTGCTGCGAACTGGTGCGCATCGCCGACATGAGCGAGGTGGAAGACGGAAGAGTGACCGTGGTGGGCCCGGACATCAAGGACGTCAAGCCCGGGTCGCGGCTGCCTCTGGCCGTGCTGGTCGAGGTCGCCGGCCGCAAGATGCAGGAAGACTATGAACCGATTCTCGAACGCCAGATTCACCACCTGGTCAACTACGCCCAGGGCGTGATGCACATCGGGCAGCGCGATATCGCCTGGTACCGCATCGGCAAGCAGGCGGTCGAGAAGGGCTTCACGCTCGAACATATCGGCAAAATCCTGCACGCCAAGTACCACCAGGATTTCGGCGCCATTTTCGACAAGTGCCAGGTCACGATCTACACCGACGAGGCCAAGGTCAAGGAAATGGTGCCCGTAGCGCAGGCCGCCTACAAGACCCGCGACGAGCGCATCGAGGGCATGACGGACGAAGGAACGGAGACTTACTACTCCTGCACGCTGTGCCAGTCCTTCGCTCCCACGCACGTCT